>CAYVVK010000116.1:0-10604 GCA_964454855.1 uncultured Phaeodactylibacter sp.
ATTGATCTGGTAGGTGGGCATTCCGCCAAACATGGCGTTGGTCCACAGGGAACGTTCGCCGGTTTTTTCATAGTATTCACGTACTTCCTGCGACATGCCGCGGTACTGTATGATGTCCCCCTGGCTGGGCACCTTACCCTGCAGCTGCGGGGTAAAGTAAGCGGCGCAGGCCAGGATAAAGATACCTAGAGCTATAAGGTGGGGAATTGCTTTCTGAAAAAGGGTATTCATTTTTTACCGTTTACGTTTTGATGAAATCGACGTCCACGTCATAGGGATAGGTGATCAGAAAATGAATGGCGCGGTCGATCTCAAAGCCTTCGAAGACGATGTTGTAGAGCATCTCCGTAATTGGAACGCGCAATTTATAATATTTTGCCAATTGGCGCGCAATTTTAAGGGTTCGAACTCCCTCCGCCAGTTCCGGCATGGTGGATTCAATGGTTTCAATGTCTTCGCCCGTACCCAGGCGGTACCCAAAGGTAAAGTTGCGGCTGCTCTTACTGGTCGCGGTAGCCACCAGGTCGCCGATGCCGGCGGTGCCGAAAAAGGCGCTGCTGGTAGACCCCATGGCATTGCCGAAGTAGACCATTTCGATCAGGCCGCGGGTGATGAGCATAGCCTGTATGTTTTTCCCCAGGCCTTTGCCCTTGAGAATGCCCGAGCCGATGGCGATCATGTTCTTCAGTGCGCCTGCCAGCTCAGCGCCGAGGAGGTCGTGCGTGCCGAAAACGTGAAAGTGTTCGCTGCTCAGCACGTCTTTTCCCAGCTCGATCACTTCTCGGAAGTGGCTACCGATCACGGTGGCTGTGGGCTGCCCTTCCATGATCTCGGAGGCCAGGTTGGGCCCGGAGAGGCATCCTACCCGCACCACCACGCTTTCCTGCCGGATCACCTCGCTCATGGTGCTTACCTGTTCGCGGGTGATGACGGCTTCTTCTTCCTGTTCGTCCAGGCCGTGGGCGTCGAAACCTTTTGTGCCGTGGATGAGGATGTGGTAGGGGCGGAGATGAGGGCCGAGGCTGTGCATCATATTGCGGAAACTGCCCGAAGGCACCACCGGAAAGATGAGGGTGCACTTTTCCGCCAGTTCCTGAATGTCATCCGTGGCCCGCACGCGTTTGGAAAGTTGCACGCCCAGGTTCTCATGAGCGGTGTTGATATGATCCACCAGGCCCGGTTTGCGGCTGAACAGCAGCACCTCTACATTATAGGCCAGGAGATTGGCAATGGCCGTGCCAAAGCTTCCCGCTCCTATGATCCCTACGGGTTGTTGAACCGATTTTGATGACATTCAAGACTCCTTCTGTTTCGGGCTAAATGTACACTTTTTTTCGCAGGGCCATAAGTGATGCCTGCCAAAACTTCCCGGGCGGAATCGGTGTTTATCTACCACAAAATCATTCAAAGCCACTTATTGCCATGCAGTTCTGGACGCTTATATTTTCCCTGTTTGTTTCTCTGCTGGCGGCCCAGCAGCCTCACGGGCCCCAAGGGCCGCTGCCGCCCGAAGAAGGCCCCGGCAGCCCCGATTACCGGCATGCCGATGTGCGCATTTCGGACTTTGCCGCCGAGGCCCATGGCTATTGGCTGTTCGAACCGGCCTCTCCGAAGCCGGATTCCGCAGCGGTCGTGGTTTTTCACCATGGGTACGGCGCCATTAATCCCATCATTTACGGCCGTTGGTTGAGGCACCTGGTGCAACAGGGCAATACGGTCATCTACCCGCGCTACCAGAAGAACCTCTTCAGGCCGGGCAGCGGGGAATTCGCCGGCAATGCCGCCCGGGCCATACGGGATGCCCTGGACGTACTTCGTACGGAGGGGCATGTGCGTCCGACAAGTGATCCGCTGATCCTGGCGGGCCATTCCTACGGCGCCGCCATCTCCGCTTACCTGGGAGTGCACTACGAAGAACTGGGCATTCCCAAACCCGGAGGCATCTTGCTCTGCGCTCCCGGCACCGGCCCTTTGAACGGCGCGCGCCTGGAATCCTATGAGGGCATGCCGGAAGACATGCGCCTGCTCATCATGGTTAGTGTCAACGACCATGTGGTGGGGGAGGAGCTGGGTACCGCCATATTTGAAACGGCAGTCCATACGCCTCAGCGCAACCTCATCCGCCAACATCCCGACCCGCACGGCGAGCTGGACATCGGCGCCGGCCATAACGAATGCTATGCCCTGGATTCGGCCTTCGATATGGGCATCCACAACCTCTCTTATCACCGCGCCGTCAGTATCGCCCGGACAAATGCCGTAGACTATTACGGCTACTGGAAACTGCTGGATGGCCTCATGGATTGTGTCCGCTCCGGCGAGCATTGTGAATACGCCTTTGGCGATACCGAAAAACAGCGCTTCCTCGGTTGCTGGAGCGACGGCCAGCTGGTGCGCCAACTGGAGGTGTTGGCGCCGGGAGAGGAGCGATGAGAGAGGTGTGATGGTGTTGTGGTGTTGCGGTATTGTGGTGTTGTGGTGAGCGGCCACTTCCACCCTCCGCCTTCTATCAGCCGCCGAAGCCTCGGCGAAGGAGGCCGCCTTCCGATTTCCCATTTCCGATTTCCGACGTCCGCCTTCCAGTTGCCCAGTTAAATCATTTGCGGTATATTTGGAACATTGTAATCCATTGAACCCTATGTCTGAACCCAAGGAAGAAAAACGAGGTATCGATACGAAAGGTGATCCCGAAGCCCGGCTGCCACGCGGTAAGAATTTTCTGTATGTCGTTGGTGTCGACCACTACAAAGACTCCAGTATTCCCCGGCTGCAGAACGCCGTGAAAGATGCAAAGGCCGTGAAGGAGCTCCTTCTGGATAAATATCAGTTCGAAAAGGGGAACCTCATCACCCTTTTCGAGGAGGAGGCCACGCAGAGCGGGATCATCGCCAGGCTGAGGGAGCTGGCGAAGAGCATTACGGAGGAGGATACCCTGCTGATGTACTTTGCCGGGCATGGCGAGTACGACCCCATCATCGACGTGGGGTACTGGCTCCCGGTGGATGCCCGGCAGGGCGAGATCGGCACCTACATCTCCTTTGACCTCGTCACCCGCTTGATCCGGGCCATTCAATCCAGGCACACTTTTGTCATCACGGATTCCTGTTATTCCGGCAGTATTTTTACTACCCGCCGCGCTACGACAGCCCAGGACCGGCTGGAAAGCCTGCCTTCCCGCTGGCTGCTGACCGCTGGCCGAAAGGAGGTCGTGTCCGATGGCTGGGAGGGAGATCACAGCCCCTTTGCCAAAGCCGTATTATGGCACCTGGAAAAGAATGACAAACCCCGGCTGCGCGTCTCTCAGTTCTGCAACGACGTGGTGGTGGCCGTGGGTAATAATGCGGAGCAACTGCCCCGGGGCGCTGCCTTGCAAAACGTGGGCGATATGGGGGGCGAGTTCATGTTCCGCCTCAAAGAATACAAAGACACTGCCTTTGAAGAGCCGCAGCCAGTGTCCGACAGAGAGGAAGGAGCCCGCAGAGGAGGGGGGAGCCCGGCGCAGGCACCTGAGCCCGAACCCGAAAAACCCCTGCGCACTCTGGCCGATGTGCAGAAACGCCTGAAAGACTATATTCGCGACAGCGAGTTTGAAAAGGCTTTCGAGCTGTTCAACCGCATCATTGACGACCGCTCCAGCCGCGAGAATGACGTCATCATGCAGCAGAGCCAGTACAGCAGCATTACTAAGCAGATGCGCAACAACCTGGTGGACCCCAACTTCGCCAACATCACCCTCAACCGCATTCGCTTTGCCCTCAATTCCATAACCGAAGAGCTGGAAGAGGAGGACCTTAAGCCCGGCGTACTGCAGCCGGATTCCCCGATAGGCGGAAATAACGGCGGGGCATATCTCGATGAGCTGGAAAAGCAGGGCCTGGAAAAACAGGCGGAAACCCTGACGCGCAAGCTCAATATGTTTCGCGAAGAACTGGTGAAGGCCTATGACTCCAGCCAGAAATTCGCCCTGCAGGAGCAGATCCGGGAGACGGAGGAACAGCTGAAAGAGATCAGGGGGAAATTGCAGTAGCCCTTTTATGCCTCCGGTACCCAAAATACTAATACCGGAGGCGCTAGCGAAGGCCCGCCGGCCAATTTTCACCTTCCAGATGTGCATTTTTCTCCAGTATACCGTAACTTGAGCTACTCAATGAAAATGCGCAAACGGGCAGATGAATAAAGAAGCACTAGCGGCGCTGTTTTACCGGGAACTGGAGAAAGTAGCCGGGAACGAAGAAATGAGTGAAGCGGTGAAAGTGGACGCTCTCTATCGCCTGCTCAGCCTGCTGTTTGTGGAGTGGACCGCGAAGGAGCGCCTGCAGTTTTCCACCCTGTTTGCGCGTATTGCCTATACCTGCCAAAAAGCCGAGGTCGACCGCCAACTGCATTATTACATCCATGCCTTTCGAAAGCGGGCTCTCGATACCCTGAAGCAAAAGGAACAGGAAGTACCCACTGTATACGAGCTGGGCCTGAAGGTGCTGGCGGAAAGCATCGCCGCCCTGATGGAGCAAGCCATACCTGAGCCGCTTTCCAGGATCATTCCCCGTAGCTGGCCTCTTGGCTTTCGCTCCCATGCCGTGCAGGCTTTCCGGGCCAAAGCCCGGGTCGTTGCCCTGGGCAATGATGAAGAACAGCAGCAACTACTGGTGCGGGATGAAGTGCAGCCTCACACCAGCATCCGCGTGCAATATAATGAGGCCGACCGCAACGAGAACTTCATGCCTACCATACAGGCCATTCAGCGCGTCTTCGGCTTCCCCGTGACGCTCAACCTGATCGATGTAGAGGTGGACGAAGCAGGCGTCTACCACCCCCGCGCCTTCGTGGTGGAGCCCGACCAACTGATGGACGTGACCGCCATCGCCGAATGCTTCCGTGCCGGAGGAGAGAACCCCTGGCCCTATCTCATGAAGAAGTTCCTGCCCTTCGAGCCCAACAAATACCTCATGATCGGGCACATCGCCAACTTCTTTCTCGATGAACTGATGACCGGGGCGGCAGGCGATTTCCGGGAGACTTTCAGCAAGGTGTTTAAACTCAACCCCCTGGCCTTCTGCCTGTTCGACAACCGGGAGGTCAAAGAGATCATGCAGCGTTCACAAAAGCACTTCCTCAACCTGCGGCAGATGGTCAGCCGGGGTTTCCGGGAGGAAGGCATTGAACCAAAGAATTGCTACCTGGAGCCCAGCTTTTATTCCGAAACCTACGGCCTGCAGGGACGCCTCGACATCCTTCACCGCGGTGAGAAATCCGCCATCGTGGAGCTCAAGAGCGGTAAGCCCTTCATGCCCAACATCTACGGGCTCAGCGCCAATCATTTCACCCAGACCCTGCTCTACGACCTGATGGTCCGCTCCGCCTTCGGCAATGATGCCGATCCGACGAACTACATCCTTTACTCCGGGCAGGACGACAAGCAGCTGCGCTTCGCACCGCGCGTCCGTTCGCAGCAGTACGAAGCCCTGCAGCTGCGCAACCAACTGGTAGCCCTCGAGCGGCTGCTTAGCAAACTGGGCGATCCCGGGGCCGGAGACCTGCTGGAGCAGGGGCGGCGGCTGTTCGGCAAACTGCGCCCGTCCCGTTTTCCGGAACTTAAAGGCTTTCTTCAGCGCGACCTCGCGTTGTTTGAAAAAGTATTTCAGGGGATGAGCGAAGTGGCGCAGCGATATTTTATTGCCTTTTCCGGCTTCATCGCCCGTGAGCACCAGCTGGCCAAAGCCGGTATACAGGGCATCGGACGCGCCAACGGCCTGGCTTCTCTCTGGCTTAAGCCCTTTGAGGAAAAGCAGGAAGATTTCGAGATCATCAGCCACCTGCGCCTCGATACCAATAATGCCGATGAGGAAGAACCGCTGGCCACTTTTTCCAAAACGGAGCTGACCAATCCCCTGGCCAACTTCCGCAGTGGCGATATTGCCGTACTCTACCCTCATCAGGAAGAAGGGGTGGCAGCCCTTTCCAATCAGATCTTTAAGTGCACCATCCTGGACGTTACGAATGAAACGGTGACCGTACGCCTGCGCTCCCGGCAGTTCAACAGCTCCATTTTTGAGCAATTCGACTACTGGAACCTGGAGCATGACCTGCTTGACAGCAGCTTCACCTCCATGTACCAGGGCCTGTTCGCTTTCGCCCAAAGCCCGAAGGAGCGGCAGGAGCTCCTCCTTACCCAACGCCCGCCCCGCGAGGGAGAGCCGCAGGAAGTTGTTACTCCCGCAGAACTTACTTCTGAACAGCAGGACATCTTCCGCAAGGCCCTCTCCGCCGAGGATTACTTCCTGCTTTGGGGCCCGCCCGGCACCGGCAAGACCAGTATGATGCTCAAACACCTGGTCGGCTACCTGCTGGACAATACCGAGGAGAACATCCTCCTGCTGGCCTACACCAACCGCGCCGTAGACGAGATCTGCGAATCCATAGAAAGCATCCGCCAGGATATCCGGCGGCATTACCTGCGTATCGGCTCGCGCTATTCCACCGCGCAGCGCTTTCAGCAGCAGTTGCTGGAAGCCAAGATCGAAAAGGTAAGTAGCCGGAAAGAGCTGATGGAAGTGATCGGCAAACACCGCATTTTTGTCGCGACGGTAGCTTCCATGGCCAGCAAGTCGGAACTCCTGCAGCTCAAGCATTTCCACCGCGTGATCATCGACGAGGCCTCGCAGGTGCTGGAGCCCATGCTGGTGGGCCTGCTGCCCCATTTCGAGCGCTTTATCCTCATTGGCGACCATAAGCAGCTGCCGGCAGTAGTGGTGCAGGACGGGGACAATTCCGCCGTTTACGACGCCCGGCTGCAGGAGATCGGCCTGGGCAACCTCCGCAATTCCCTCTTCGAGCGCCTCTTTAAGCGCTGCCAGGAGTTCGGCTGGCACTGGGCCTACGCCCAGCTGAGCCATCAGGGGCGCATGCACCAGGACATTATGGCCTTTCCCAACCGCTACTTCTACGACGGCAGCCTGAAGATACTGCCGCCCTCCCTGCCGGCCCACCTCCGGCAGCTGCAAAAGATACCCTATTACCTGCGCGAAGGCAAGGTGCCGGAACTGGAACAGATACTTTGCCGGGAACGAGTGGCCTTCCTGTCCACTCCCACCGACGAAAGCAGCGCCACCCAGAAAACGAATACCCACGAAGCCCTGCTCATCGGCGAGCTGGTGGAAGCCTTTCAGCGCATCTATGAAAACAATGGAATAGAACTGGCGGGCCATAGTATCGGCGTCATCACTCCTTACCGCGCGCAGATCGCCCAGATCCGCGCCGTACTGGAGGAACGCAAAGCGCCCCTCCACCTGCTGACCATCGATACGGTAGAGCGCTACCAGGGTGGGGCCCGTGACGTGATCCTCATTTCCCTGTGCACCAACTCCATCAGCCAGCTGATGGCCCTATCTTCTCTTTCCGAAGAGGGCGTTGACCGCAAGCTCAATGTGGCGCTCACCCGCGCCCGTGAGCATGTGGTGTTTATGGGCAATCCTGAGCTACTGCAGCAGAGCGAGATCTACCGGGAGCTGATCAAGTTTTGTGAGGAGAAGACGGTGGAGCCGTAGACAGGTATCAAAAATAATAACATCCCCCTGGCTGCCCCCTCCCCCCGAGAAAGGCCCTGAGGGCAAGGCTCCCCAATATCTGGCCTTGCCGGCCGTTGAACTCTGTGATGCCCCCTTCCGTCTGATACAGCAGGGCGGCCTCCAGGGCCATGATAGGCGTCAGGAATATATCCAGGCCCGGGCCGGCGCTAAGGAGGGACTGGCTCGAGCTTCTGTTCCATCGGTTATAACGGGCCAGGCCCGCTCTGCCTTCGGCGTACAGCTTGAGCCGGCCGTCGGGGTTGATATAGAATCGGACAAAAGGAGACAGGGCCAACTGCCATTTACGGCCGTCGTCAAAGGCAGCGTCCATGGCGCCGCCGATCATCCAGCGGGGGCTTAGCAGATAACCGGTGATGGGGTTGAAAAACAGGTTGGCGTCGTTATTGGCATCGTCGAGTTTCAACTCCAGGGCGCCCCTGCCGCCCAGCATGAACATGCCGCTGCTGAAGTAGGGCGCGTAGGCTCTTTTACTGGGGGGCAGGAAGAGCTTCAGGCCAAGGCTGGCCAATACTTCGTTGGTGTTGGCTGCCTCATCCTCCCCGCCCGGGCGGCGCAGGTTGAGCTGCCCTTCCAGCGCTGCCGATGAAGACAGCAGCAGGTCCAGTCCGCCACTGCCATACCAGCCTTTATAAAACTGGGTTTCTCTGTTCACATCACTCTCGGAGCTCAGGCTGCGGTTGCCGGTAAAAATGCCGCCCTCCAGATACAGCAGCACCTTGCCTTCCCGCAGGAGATAAAAGCGGCTGAAGAGGCCGAACTCATATGTCGTGGTATTGCCTCCTACCGTACGGGAACTTTCGAAATAGGAGCGCTGAAGATAACCTCCCAGGGCCAGGCCTTCCGCAATGAGGATCCCTCCTTGAGCGCGGACGTCCTGCCTTTCGTATTTTTCCATATTGGAATGCAGGCCGGCGATCACTGTTTTTGGAGACAGCTGGGTATGGGCCGTCAGCGTACCGAGGAAAAGGGTTAGCGTGGTTAATATTCGGGAGGTTCTCATAGTAAATGGTTTTCAGGATTTGGAGCCTGTCTGGCATTCCCGGGGCCGGCCTTTCGTTGAAGGTATGGCCCGGCAATCAGGTTGTTTTACGAAAGAAGATGCAAAAAGTTATACTGGTAAGTTAGAGAATTTGGAGAATAATGGTGGCAGCTACCTTTGACCCCTAACCTAATTACTGCCTTTTTCCGCTTCCGCCAGCACCTGTGGCAGCACCTCCTGCAGTTCTCGCGGCTGGTACCCCAGCTGAAAGGCTTTCTCACTGCTCAGGCTCACGTCGCTGGGGCGGGGGGCGGGCAGCACGGCTTCCGTTTGCCGGGAGGGGAGCACCAGCCGCCCGTCTACTTCCAGGGCGCACGCAATGGCCAGGGCCATCTCAAAGCGGGACATGCGCTCCGGGCCGCCCAGGTGGAAGATGCCGCTGGCCTGTTTTTCCAGCAGGAGCAGCATGCCGGCGGCCACGTCCTCTGCGCAGGCGGGAGAGCGGAACTCATCGGTAAAGGCCTGGACGATATGTCCGGCCTGCAGTTTTTTTGCCCAGTCCGTCAGGAAATTCCGGCCCCAACCATAGAGCAGGGGCAGGCGGGCAATGGTGGCATCGGGGTGCATCAGCTGGACGCCCTGCTCAGCGGCCAGCTTCTGGCTGCCATAGGTGCAGATGGGGGAAGGCGCCCAGTCTTCGGCATAAGGGGCATTCTGCCCGTCGAATACCAGGTCTGTGGAGGTGTAAATAAAAGGGATGCCCCGGGCGTTACAGTAACTGGCCAGTGTGACGCTGGCGTCGACGTTGACAAAGTGTGCCTCCTGAGGGTGGACTTCGCACCAGTTGGGGTTGGAAGCTGCCGCCAGGTGGAGCACCGCGGAAGGTTTGATTTTGCCAAGTCCACGCAGTATATCTTCCTTATCCGTAAGGTCCATCATCATGGCCGGGCCCCGTGGCTGATGAAGGTAGTAGGTTCCCGTATAGCTCACTCCCCGCTCTGCCAGGAGCCGGGCCATATAGGTGCCCAGAAAACCGGATATGCCAGTAACGAGTAGAGCCATGTGCTAGTTTTTGATGACCTTCTTTGCAAAGATACGGTTTCCGGGTTTAATTTGGCGGCCTGGGAGTTATTAAGGGCTACAGAAATCCTTACCTTTGCGCCTTCTGCAATGCTTGTGGCACAATGAGCCACAGGAAGCTGAAACCTTTACCCCCTGGTAAAGTGTTACTAAATATTCCGCTTGCAGTAAATCCAGAGAAGCAATGGAGATGAAACTGTTTTCTAAATGTAGAAGAAAAGCCTTGATTTGATTCATTCAAGGTTTTCCAAATTCTGGAAAAACGCAACAGCACAAGAACAATAACCTTATGCAGTTCTTATACCCGACATTTCTTTTTGCCCTGGCGGCCCTGGCCATCCCCATTATCCTGCATCTTTTTTACTTCAGGAGGTTCAAGAAGGTTTATTTTACCAATGTGCGCTTTCTGAAAGAGGTCAAGGAAGAGACCAGCGCCCGCTCCAAACTGCGCAACCTGCTGGTACTGCTGATGCGCTTGCTGGCCATCGCTTTTCTGGTGCTGGCCTTCGCCCAGCCTTTTATTCCGGCAGAGGATGCAGAGGTAAAGAAAGGCAGCAAGGCGGCCAGTATTTTTATCGACAACTCCTTCAGCATGCAGGCGCTCAGCCAGGACGTGCCGCTGCTCGACAAGGCCAAGCAGCGCGCCCGCGAAGTGGTGCAGGCCTACGCGCCGGATGACGAATTTCAGATACTGACCAATGACTTCGAAGGGCGCCACCAGCGGCTCGTGGGGCGCGATGACGCCCTCACACTCATCGATGAAGTTACCATCGGCCCGGCGGTACGTAGCCTGTCTACCGTGCTCACCCGCCAGCAACAGGCGCTGAGTACAAGCGAAAATAATAATTACATCGCGTACCAGATATCGGATTTTCAACGCAACATTACGGATATTCAGGCTTATTCCGATACTACCCTGGAACTCAACCTCATACCGTTGCAGGCGGTGCAGGAACGCA
>CAYVVK010000116.1:10614-12744 GCA_964454855.1 uncultured Phaeodactylibacter sp.
GAACGCAATATCAGTGTCGATTCCGCCTGGTTCGGCGCCCCTATGCCGATGGTGAATCAGGCCAACCCCGTAGTGGTTAAAGTACGCAACCTCACGGATGAGGATGCCGACAACATCCGCCTGTCTATCCGCTATGATGGCCAAACCAAACCGGTGGGCACCCTGTCTATCCCGGCCGGCTCTTCGGTGCTGGATACGGTGAACCTCACCATCCAGCGTACGGGCTGGCACGAGGCAGAGCTCGCCATTACGGACTATCCCGTTCAGTTTGATGATAAATACTACTTTACCTTCAATGTAAAAGAAGAGGTCGACGTACTGGCCATAAATGAATCCGCCCCCAACCGTTACCTGGAAGCGGCCTTCACCGGCATTCCCAACTTCAACCTTACCAATCTGCAGAGCCAGAACCTGGATTACTCTCAGCTGTCGAACTACGAATTGATCGTTACCAATGGCCTGAATGACATTTCAACCGGCCTGGGCTTCGAACTGGCCCAATTTGTGAAGAATGGCGGCAACCTGCTGGTTTTTCCCGGGCGCAATGCCAACGTCGCCTCCTACCGTAGCTTCCTCTTGGGCTTTCCGGCCAATGAACTGGTGCGTTTCGAAGACGAGCCACGCCAGGTAGGGCAGGTCAATACGGAAGAATTCGTCTTTAATGACGTATTCGAAAATAAGAGCGCCAACCTTAAACTGCCTGCCACCCAAGGCAATTACGGCCTCACTGATTACGCCAACCGGGGCGAGGAACCCCTGCTCACCTACCGCGACGGCAATACCTTCCTGGCAAAATACCAGGTGGAACAGGGCAACCTCTACCTCTGTGCCGCCCCGCTCGAAGAAGAATACAACAACCTGGTGCGCAATGGTGAGATCTTCATTCCCATGCTTTACAAGATGGCCATCTCATCGGGCACCGGCCAGCAGATCGCCTATACCATCGGTAAGGATGAAGTGATCGTGGCGGGCCATCAGGCAGACAGCCCGGAGATGGTGTACAAACTCAGCGGGCAGGGTAGTGAGTTCATCCCCGAACAGCGCATCATCGGCTCCAAGGTATACCTGGGCGTCAATAACCAGGTAGAGGAGGCGGGCTTCTACACTTTGTTCCTGAAAGAGAATGAACCGCTGGGGGTTTATGCTTTTAACTACGACCGCCGGGAATCCGTACTCGAGTACTACCCGCCGGATGCCCTGCGCGAATATGTTGGGGAGATCGCCAACGTGATCGATATCGCAGATACCGCCGTGCTCACCGCCCGCATCGAGGAGCAGAGCCAGGGCGTGACGCTCTGGCGGCTTTGTCTGATATTGGCTTTGATTTTCCTGGCCGGCGAGGTGCTGTTGCTGAGGTTGTGGAAGGTATGAGTGGGCGGACAGGTTTAGTTTACTTATACTGCTTCGGTAGCAGAGTCTGAAACGCTTTATTTCCAGGCGTTCCGGTCAGATTGTCAGATTGTCAGATTGTTACATTGTTCTGTCCACTCACTTAGCGCTTTCATCCTGTCATCAGTATCGGATGAATTTCTCTACCCATAAACGCCTGCCCTGTTTGTCGCTGACTTCAAGGAAATAAAAGCCGGGGCTGAGGTATTGTGTATTCAGCACTGCTCGGCCGGCACTCATGTTCAGCTGTGCCGTTTGGGCCAGGGTGCCATCTGCACGGTACAACCGGGCCTCCATTCGTCCATTATAGGAAGAGCGAATATGTAATTGCCCCCCTACCGGATTGGGAAATAGCGCCCAGCTTTCCAGGCGGGCCTCGCCGGCGGCCACCAGCCCCTCGTCTGTCATGCCGTTGCAATTGTTGTCCAGGCCGTCCAGGATCTCCTCCGCATCGGGATTGATATCCGGGTTTTCATCATCGCAATCCTCATAACTCAGGTAGCCGTCTTCATCCAGGTCTTTGTAGAAATACTGTTCTGCATAGTGAAAGGCTTCAATGCCGATCTTTTTCCCGATGATGCGCCCGGGAATATCGTCTACCGGCGGGTGGATGCCGCCCCAGATGCGGGAGAGGCTGGTCTGGCCGGAGGCATCACGGTAGGTCGCCCACTGCAGTATGATGTCTACACTGGGGCCTTCTTCAAAGACCAGAAATTCATTCTTCGGAGCGTGGAATTCTCC
>CAYVVK010000117.1:0-9172 GCA_964454855.1 uncultured Phaeodactylibacter sp.
CCGGCACTTCTTCGAGCTCCGCCCGCCGTTGCGGCCGCCGCCCGATCCATTCCACTTTGCCGGTTTGAGGCAGGGTGTTGCACAGTTCTTTAAGGGTTGGCATGGTGTATTTAGAGTTTTAACCACGGCTCTTAGAAAAGTAGGTGGACACATTTAAAAATTATGCTTCGTTCGTGAGCCCTTACGGGCCATGCGTCTTCATTGAGTCTGGGGTTGTGTAATCCGCAAGTATATCCGTTTCCAGCTATGCGTTTTTTCCACCCCCTACACCCCCGCCAGCGGGGGATTTAGGGGGTGGACTCATCAACTTAAGCTACATTTAAATATCACTTCTTTACCGGCGGTGCTGCCGACTCGACAGAATATGCCCAGGCTCACACAAGTCTGTAGACTTGAATAACACCACATCGCCCGTACGAGCTCGCGAACGAAACCGCCTGTTTCTATCCTTATTTTAAAACTCCACTTCCTGGCCCCGAACTTGTACACCATGCTCCAGGCACCATTGCTCCCGTTGCAGCAGATGGGGCTGCAGGCTGAAATCGTAATCGCAGTTTTCGGTGCAGCGCAGGCTTCGTTTCACGACGGAGACCGGCTGCGCCAACGCTTCCAGTTCGGGGATCATACGGGAGAGCTCGGCCGGCAGGTCGGGCAGGATGAAGTCCACCTCGCCGGCGGTTTCCATGGCGCCCCAGATGTTCCAGTGGGCATCCAGGCCGGCGCCTAAGTCGTAACGATAGCTGACCTCGAAAAAGCGGCCGAGCTGTTCCTCTTCCACCTTAAATTTAAAGGCCTTGCTCTCCTGGCCGGTGAGCAGAGGGTCGAACTCAAAAGCGGAGAGGATTGCCGGCAGTTCCTCCTTGTACTGGCCGTAGAACTGATAGCTGTCCGGCCCGGGATGGGAAAGCTGCAGCTGGAAATCCGTAAGGGTTTGTCCGCCGGGCAGATAGGCCGCCACCATGGAGCCGGCCCGGCCATTTCCCATCTGGCTGCTGTTGTATACCCAGCATTTCTTTCCGGTTTGGGTATTCCTGGCGTTGATGCTGCCTTCCCAGCTGCCTGATTTCGGCAGGCTGATGGCGTGCGGCACGAGATCAGTTTTCAACTGAGAAGCGGAGGTGGTAAAGAGATTGTCCTCATCCTGGGGCGCGTAAAAGTAGCGGTAACTGTCTTCTCCCTTAAGGCGGATGAGGACGAAAACATCCGCCTCCTCAGCCACGGAAAAGGAGATGGCCAGGTTGCCCGAGCGGACCTGGTACTCCAGCTTGATGCCCACCGGAGCGGGCACCACCACCTCCTCTACCCCATCGACGCCTTCGACGGCAATGCCTACGAGGCGGTAACGGGGCTCTGCGCTTACCGGCGGCTCTGTCTTGCCGATCTGCACGCCGTTGGATAAATTGCGGTAAGTGGTATTCCTGAAGGTGAAATATCCGCTTTCCTCCCGCTCTTCGACCAGGGTGAGGGCGAGTTCCTCTCCCAGGCGGCGCTGTACGGAAAAGGTGAGGCCATCTTTGTTCTCTCCTTCCTCCATTATTTTATAAAAGCGCAAAACGCCATACTGATTGCTGACCAGCAGGGCGAGCAGCTTATCGTCGGAAGCGAGCTCCGGAGACAGGGAGAACTGAATGGGCTGCCCCGCCAGCAAAACGGGGGCAAATAAAATGAAAAAGATCAGGGCGCGAAGCATAGGCAAAAAATGTTTCGCCCAATTTAATACTCTTCTGATAATAATCCATACCAATACTCATCAAACCAGGCGTCGTCTATTCCGTTGTTCTGGCTTTCACTATATGGATATGATTTATTCTTCCTGATTGTAAATATTCACTTCAAACCGAAATCCATTGGCATAGTAATAGCTGTTCCGGGAAGGACAATACCTAACATCAGCACCGAAATCCCTCAGCGTATCGAGAAAGTTATAAACCGTTCTTTTGCTTACCCCCAACCTGCAGGCAAGCTGTTTGGGAGAACCGGTAGCTCTACGGCGTATCAGGTCATCCAACCGATCAAGCGTATACAGTTGACAGATGAATTTTTTCATACACCAAGACGGACTTATGTACAATAAGGCTCCCTACTCAATAGAATTCGCCTAGAACCATCTGATACATAAGAATCTCGAAGGGTGAGTCTAAATTTTTGATGCGATAAGGCTAAGATCACCATGGCTATCAGAGTTTTGATCTAAAAAATCTTGCCTGAGTTGTTTAGAACGCTTAGATATTTAAATTTATAAAGAACTAGCACTAAAAGCAAATATCTTCTTAAAGATCATATCCTTATCCCAAGGCTAAAAGATAGAGGCAGTTGAAAGCGCTTTGACTTTGGAAAGTACCGGCCGGCCAATATCCCAGACAGTGACAGCCGGCCAGTTGTATGGTATTGATACATCAACTGGCCTGTCATTCCCAGGTCCCAGAAAGCATCGTAACGAAAAATGGGAATGAACAAATCCTCAAAAGTCAGGCCTATTCCCAGGGCCTGTATGTCTCCGCGTATGAATTCAGCAATCTCCATTTCTTCATGATAGGCGATGATTGCTCCTCCCCCAATCAGAAAATTATGGTTATTATTCCATTTCAACCGGCTCAGGTAGCGAACAGATAAGCCAAAGTCGAAGTATTTATCCGGGGTGCTACTCAGCCGCAGCGAGGGAAAAGCTTTTTCCGACCAACCGGAAAAAGAGATGAATGGCCTCGGATTGGTGTGGTCCCGAAGCAAATAAGAAGAAATATCTTCCGGTAGGCGGCCTCGCCTTTGAGTAAACAGGTGTTGAATGCCTACTGCCCAACCCGAGGGCTTAGCGGCTGGGCTAAAAAAGTAATCAAACCCCAAATGATAGCCCATTGCCTTTTTATCGGCCGAATAAACAGGCCCCAGGGCAGCACTAACCATACGCGGCAGCTCCTGAGCCTGAACGGTTCCCAAAAGCATAAACTTCAAAAAAATAAGTGCTGCTAATGCTTCCTTTTTCATTATCATAAGTTGAACGCTAAGAATAAAGAGGCCTCCCACACCGACAAATTGGTATCAAACCAATCAATCAGAAAAACATTGTAATTGCCGTAGCGAAAGCCGGCGGCCCACTTCTCAAAACGGTATTCATACAGTAATTTAAAGGTGGAACCCGGGCTGATACTTCGGAATTCCGTATTGGTCGATACACTTACTTCGTATTGGCTGCCATCTTCCAGAGTCAGGATTACAGGCCAGTAATCTTTCCACCAGGTATTCGTTTCGTATGTCAGGCTGAAGCCCACATTCAGGCCGATCCGGTGGCGCTGCGTAACCAGAGGATAAAAAATCAAACCAACATCTAAAGGCACACTTAAAAACTTGATCGTTTTTCCGGGATCGGCCTGAATGATTCCCGAATTTTCCAAAGCTTCCCGGCCTTCCTCTGTGAGGAAAGGGCTCTGTGAACCACGAATAATATCAAGCAAAGGCTCATCACTCCAGGTAATCAGCCCGCTGTCATGCGCATGCCGATAGTATGAAAGCAAATGGGAAGAAAGCGCCAGGTGTTTGCTGAAGCGATATTCATAACTCAGGCCAAGTACAGGAAGCCAGGTAAGGGAAGACATTCCATCGTCGAAGCCCTTTCCGATACTCAACCGCAGACAGTGTTTGAGCTTTGAACTATCGGGCTTGGCCGGGGCTGATTGTCCCATTGACATACCAGCCAGTAGTAGCAACGCAGAGGTGAAATGCAGCTTCATATGCAGTAGTAATAGATAAGTTGCCAGGATACTTTTTATATAGCCTGGCCATTTGAGAATATAATTTCTACTGAGATAAGGCCCCTTATGGAGCCGCAAAGCTTGGTGGGCACAATCCTGTGAAAGCAAACAACCCCACATCCCGTAGGGATGATATATCGGTAGCCCCCAGCGAAAGCAATCATGCCCACATCCCGTAGGGATGGTATATCGTCAAGCTTACACCCTCAGTTGTAGGCCGGCCACCACACGCTAATCTAATATATGGCAAATGGACAAACAATTCACTGGCAATACATCTAATTTTACCTGATTTAACACTCTTCCGACAACAACCCATACCAATACTCGTCAAACCAGGCGCCGTTGATTTCATCGTAGTAGCTCTTCCGCAGATGCCCCTCCCGCCGGAAACCCAGTTTTTCCAAAACCCGCACAGAAGGCCAGTTACGCACATCCACCAGTGCCACAGCCTTATGGACGCCCCGATCCTTGAATAGAAATGTCAGCAGGGCGCCGATGGCTTCGGTAGCCAGGCCCTGTCCCTGAAAGCGGGGATTGATGGTATAGCCCAGCTCCACGATGCGCGGTTCGGCGGCCCGGAACTTCAGGGCGCAATCGCCGATCAGCTTCCTATTGCTGCGCTGCTGAATGCCGATCTGCATCCACTGGCCGATGGTATCCAGCTGTTTTTTACTTTGTTCCTCTATAAAACGCCGGGCCTTTTCCCGGCTGAAGGGCGCCATGCCCTGATGGCGCAGTACGGCGGGATCGGCGCGGTATTCGAGCATATCTTCCAGGTCGGAGGGCTGCAGCCAGCGCAGCAACAGGTTTGTACTTTCGATGTGCATACCGTATGGTTTAGAACGAACATCAGGGTAGCCAGTAAGTTATATAGATAACCAAGCCAATGACTCACCCGCCCTGATGGCTTGAATAAGCGATAATCCAAGGTAATCTACCAAAAAAAATTCTCAGAAATACGAATCGACTTTTACCCATATTTTTCAATCAAAACAATCGCACCATTATGAAAACCTTGAAATTTTTGATCTTACTGATCAGCATTCCCTTAATGTTCAGCTGCGGCAACAATTCCGGCGCCGAACAGGCCAAAGATGATGTAGACGAAGCTACCGAGGAAGTAGCCGATGTTTTCCGCTCCGAACAGGAAGAACTGCAGGCTGACCTGCGCGACGCCAAACAGGAAGTCGGCCAGGAGCTGGAAGACCTGCGCGGCCAGTTGGCGAATGCTTCCGGCGAAGCCCAGGCGAACATTGAAAAAGAGATCGAACAACTGGAAGCCTGGAGCCAGGATCTCGACCAGAAAATGCAAAAGCTCGGAGAGACTACGCAGGACAACTGGGCACAGTTCAAAACGGATGTCGAAAAAACGCTCAGTGAAATTGAGCAGAAAGTCGATGGCGAAACGGAAGGCTAATCCAGTTAGCAGTTGGCAGTAAGCCCTGTGGAATATTCGCTTCGCGAATCCCACAGGAGCCAGTATGCAGTTTCCTATCTTTTAGGAACCCTACACTGCTGTATATTGGTGCTGCCTCACCTCTTGGTGGAAGCTGACGATATAATACAAAAATGAGTCATCCCGAATTTTCGATGGAACACGGATGACGCGGATTTGACGGATCTACACAGATAAATCTCATTCGAGGCTTATCTGCGAAAATCCGTCAAATCCGCGTCATCTGCGTTCTATTCAATTGGAAAATTCGGGATGACTCATGTTAGAACTCAGCCGTCAGGCTTGTCCCTCCTTCGGCTCTATGGATTTCATCACGCCAACCCCGGAAGTAAAAAAGATAAAGCCCAGGATGGCGTAAGCCCAGGGGTTGATGCCCATGATGGCCTTCTCTTCGAATATGCCGAACACCCCGGCGGTCAGGCCGAGTATGCCGAATGCGATCAGTAGCGTGCCAATTGACTTTTTAGCGCCCATAAAAGTTGTTTTTGGTAAAATAGAGGTTGGACTACTGATGTAACGGGCGGGCGCGGCTACATGTTTGTCAGACCAGGTCTTCGTCTTCCCACTTACCCTGCTTCTCCCGGCGCAGTTCCTTCAATTCCAGGCTGTCTTCCTGTTCGGCATCTCCTTTCTCAGCATAATACCCCTGCTTTTGCCGCAGGCGCAGGATTTCTCTGGCCACTTGTTCTTCTTCCCATTCCGGAGAAAGGGCCTTGCTGCCGGGAAAGCCGAAGACGGAGAGGTAATGGATGATCAGGCCAATGCCCCAGGGCAGCACCGGGTAGAAGAACCACAGCTGCGGCTCTTCACCAAAGGTCAGTAGATTCATCGCTATAAAGAAAAAGGTGACGGCGATATAGGCGCTGAGGTGTTTATAAAACCCCTTTTTCTTTTCGACGATCTTTTTTGCCGTCTTGTAAATATCTCTTTCTTCCATGGCAGATGTATAATTTTGCCGTTTCAGATGACACCTTTTTGCCCTTTTTAACAGAAAAGAATGACCCAAAATTCATTGCAGAGGCAAAAAGATGCCACTGAAGCGGCGGGTATCAAAACCGGCGTGTATAATATTCCAGGTATTTGCACTCCCGGATGGCGCGGCTGAAATATTCGGTATCGTTGTACTCGCTTCTAAGTTTTTCAAAATATTTGCGGTAGCCGTCTTCTTTGATCTCTTGCTGAAACTGCTCGTAACTGCCGCGGCCGTATCCCCAATCGTTGATCACGTATTTGCCCCACCAGTATTCCTCTTCGCCGGGGCCCTCCTTTGTTTTCTCCACAAAAAAGAGGTTTTGTTCTGCTTTGGCGGCCATAAAGCAGGCCCTGGCGGCAAACTCCTTGCCCGGCGCGTACTCAATGGCCTTTTCGTAGAAGGCCAGGGCTTCGGAGCAGTCGTAGTAGCCGGTGTAGTAGCCAGCGCTGCGGAAGTAGTTCATCAGGTAGTAGGCCGGGCCGAAGTAGCTCATGTTGTAATAGGCATTGCCCAGCAGGTAGTAGTCGGTGGCGCTGTTGGTTTTCCCGGCGATATCACGGATCTCGATCAGCTTCGCCACAAAGGAATTGCGGGTGTAGCTGGTACCCGTACGCGGCGGGCAGTCCCATACGCAATCCGCGATGCTCATGTTGAAGGGGTTGTGCTTCAGCGGGAAGTCGTAATGGTCCGGCAGGGAGGAAAACAGGGCCAGGGCCTCTTCCAATTGGTTGGGGTTGCGCATCAGTAAGGTGCCTCTGATATCCAGTAGCTGGAATTCGAACTCTTCCAGTTGCCGATCGGCAGCGGCCAGGAAAGCATCCCACAGCATGTTATTGCCCATATAGTGTTTCAGGGCCAGCAGTTCGAGCGGTGTGTGTTCTTCCCGGCGGACGAATTCAAGCAGCGAATCCACTCTTCCCGGCGCGGGATCCACTTTGAAATCACTGAGCAGGGCGCGGCGGAAAAAATCCGCTTTAATGGCTTCGCCCTGTGCTTCCGCCTTGTGGGCCAGCAGGTCGAGGATGAATTCCTCGTTGTTGTTCTCGGTATAAAAGCGAGCCTCCCGGTCGTCAAATATCTCCACGATCTCGCGGGCGATAAAGGCTTCTTCCTCGGCATCGGCCGCTTCCTGCCCGATGATGAACATGGCCAGCTTTATCTCGCGCGCGATCTTTTCGAATGATCCTTCGAGCCCTTCGTTCTCCTTTAGCGTAGAACGGGCGGCATCGAATTTGCCAAGCAGAAATTCCAGATAGCCCTTGGCCACGGCCCAGAAAGGACTGTCGGGATTATTGAAGTACACCGTCGAGGCAAACTTCAGCAGTTGCCCGGCATAATCTTCCTGCTCGCGGTTTTTCAGCAGGCGGCCGTTCTGCTGCAGTTCGGCGAGCAGTCCCTTTACCGGCTGCTCGTTGTAGTGGGTGAGGTTGAGGCTTTCCAGCTTGTTGACCTCCCGGGCCACGAGCAGGCGCAGCCATTCGTGGTCGCCCAGCAGGCTGAAAATCTCTTTCGCATCCTGCAGGCCGAGGGTGCCCTCTTTACTGCCTCGGAGGAAGTGCATCAGGGCCTTGTCTTCCGGGCTTTCGCAGAGCGCATAGGTGGCCTTCCAGATTTCTTCCGACTGTATGTGGAAGCTGTAGTAGGCGCTGTGGCGGCGGCTGCGGCAGGCCTTGAAGACCTGCAGGAAATGGTAGTATCCCTTCGCTTCCTCCCCTTTCTGAAGCTGCAGGCCCGCCAGGTGGTCGAGCGCCCAGTAGTGGATGAGGCTGCGGGGGCCTTCCTCGGTAAAATGGTTATGATACACAGCTATGGCCTGATCGATCTGATCGGTATAGCGGTAGCTCTTCATCAGCTGGTAGGCGTAGCGCTCTTTCAGGTAATCGAATTTTTCCTGTTGGATGGCCGTTTCCACCCGGCTGACGAGGGCATTCGCTTCCTCCCCGCTCAGGGTATCAGGTTCGTAGGCCCAGCTTTGTTTGTTGCGGTTGGCCAGGGTTTCGAGTTCCAGGGCCAGAAGCAGGTAGTCCTGCGCCGCTCTGATCCTGGCTGTCGGCAGTTTCGAGCCCTCGAAAAGCACCGAATTGACTAAGGCCTCCCGGGTAGCGCCGCTGTACTTTTCAGCGTAGGTATCTTTCAGGATCACCTCCAGGGCTTCGCGATCGGCCTGCCCTTCGAAGAAGGCCATCCAGGAATCGAGGTTGTCGTTGCTGTAATCGGGCTCTCCCCAGATGTGGTAATAGTCATCTGTAGTGTACAGCACGGGGCTGTACTCCTTATCGAAGATCCATTCCGGCACGAAGAGGTTAAAAAAGTGGTAGGAATCGTCTATGGGCCCGCAGGCCAAAGCGCGTTGCGGCAGCAGCTGGCTGCTAACGATCACGAGCAAGGCGGCGAAGAAAGGCCGGCGGGTAATTGGCCAGGATATCTTCGTCGAGATGAAAGAAAAGGATGTGCTCACTTCGGTTGTTTATTTTGCGAGCCGCCTTCATGGCCTCTGCCAGTTCTTCCCGGGAAGGCTGTTCGAAGCGAAGGCGGTCTCCCTGATTCAAATAGTGTCCCTCAAAATAGAAGTTTTGCCGCACCTGATAAAGGTTGGGCCCTAATTTTTCCAGCTGTTCCCGCGAATCCAGCATTTGCTGATCCTGCAGGTTGATGATGGCGGAAAGATCGCCCAGCCGGTATACCAGCGCCCAGGAAAAAAGGGGCAGCGCCACATCCAGCGGCAGGGGATATTCCGGGGCCGACAGATACGCTTTTGCCTTTTTGTTGTTCAGAATGCTGTTGGTTTCCTCAACGTCTTCCACATCCCCCATATTGTAATACATGAGGGTGCCTTCGCTTACCGGCGGCACGCCCGCCTGCTCGGGGTAGCGGTACTGATGCAGGCGGATGGTGGCGGAGAGCACCTCATTTTCCTTCAGCTGCTTGATGCGCTGCAGGAAAGCAAAGTAGGCATCGCGGGTGGAAGCGCTCCAGTCACAGTCGAACTGATAG
>CAYVVK010000117.1:9182-12707 GCA_964454855.1 uncultured Phaeodactylibacter sp.
GTGAGCGGAGTGATGTGGTGGCGGCGGTTGATCTGCTGCAGGTATTCCCAAACCTGTTCCGCCAGCTGAACAGGGCTGATATCCGCCTGGAAAGTGCGGTTGGTAATGAACACACAGGGGATGATGTCATAGCCGGGCGGCGGCGGCTCTGCAAAGCGGATAGGCGCCTTGGGCAGGGGCTGGCCGTGCTCCAGGTCCACATCCAGGAATTTGACGTACAGGCGGCGGGCGTTGAGGGTATCCAGTGCGGCCTGTTCTACCGGCGAGAGTTCGAATTGCGATTTCCAGTAGTAAAATGAAATTTCCGGCTCCGGAGAGGAACAGGCAGCCAGGAACCAGAGCAGGCTCAGCAGGAGCGATGCATCACGCAGTGTTTTTTCCGTACGGCCGTTGCGCATGAATTACTGATTTCGGGACAAAGCTCGGCATTTTATCCCGAAATCAGCAAAGGAGGCTATTGAATAAAGCGAATATTAATGGGATATTCGTAATAGGCTCCTTCATTGGCCTTTACAGCAGCCACGACGGAAAACACCAGGCTGAGCAAGGCTACGACGATCACCAGGAAAATGCCCACCAGCAAAAAGATCAGGATGATGCTGGCAATGATGGCGATGGTAACCGTGAGCTGAAAATTAAGCGCTTCCTTACCGTGATAGTCAACGTAGGAAGAGCGGTCTTTAAACACCAGCCAGATGATCAGCGGCGCCAACACATTGCCAAAGGGAATGACAAAACCGGCGATGATGCCCAGGTGGGCAAAAGTGGCCCACATCTTGTCGTCCTTATCGGGAATGAGGTCTTCTCTGCTTGCACCGGAATCTAAAGGTTCGTTGGTACTCATGATGGTTGTTTTTTTTAAAGCATTCAGCCGTTTGTCAATTGGTGCAACGGCCATGGCGTCAAAGATGTTCCGCAAAGAAAGGATGATCCAGATTATTGGATGAATTAGGGGAATGGGCCGACTATTTACGGGCAAGGCCGAGCAATTGAGGGCAGGATGAAATCTAAAATCGTAAATCCTCAATGAAGCTGATTTAAACATTCAGGATTCAGGCATTTAAGATCTAGGATTTGGAGGCTGGCCAGGGCGGCCTCAGAAACGAAAACCAGGGTAGAGACTTGTCGGGAAATTCCTTATTTTTGAAAGTCCTGCCCTGAACACTCGAAAAACCAGCCTCTTCATTCAAGGCCTTCGTTCCATTACGGTAAATATTCCTGCTATGCCTGTCCGGAAAATGAATGTTTCAATTTGGTGGGCCCTTATTTACGCCGCCTCCTGCCTGTGCTGCTGGCCGGAGGAACCTGAGAAAATGCCTGTTCTATCTCGGCGTATTGTACAAACAGCAGTATCAGGTAGACAGGGCCATCTTCTACCTGGAAAAGTCCCTGGAATACAGTGTTCCGGCGAAAGACACCATCGCCATTGGATACGGGTACAACAACCTCGGCCTGGCGCTGAGTTCGCGATACGAATATCAGCCGGCGTTGGAATACTGCTACCGGGCGCTGAAGGTCTTCCGGGAATACTATGGAGAGGCCCATCGGGCTATAGGGTACGTCAATAACGCGCTGGGAAACATCTACCTGGCACAGGAACAGTACCCGGAAGCACTCGATCACTTCCAAAAAGGCTATGAGACCTTCCGGCAAACGCTGGGAGAAGACGCCCTGCTCACCACGGGCCTGCTTATGAATGTCGGCGTAGTGCAGGAAAAGCTGCAGCAATACGATAAGGCGCTGAGCACCTACCGGGAAGTCCTCCGGCTGCACCAGTTGCAGGCCAATCCTCATTTCGACAAATTCAAGGTGCACCGCAACATAGCCCTGGTGCATCTGGCGCAGGGAGATACCCTGGCCGCCCGGCGAAAGCTACTCGATGCGGAAAAGGCCGGAGGGTCGGCCATAGAAACCCATTCCATGCTCTGGGTAGATCTGTACCTGGACCTGGCCGCCCTGTCCGGCTATGGCCCGGAAGCTGCCAGCTATTATCAAAAGGCTATGGAAAAACTGTATGAGGACAAAAGCAGCCTCCTACAGCTGGAGGAGCAGGATTTCGAGCAGGCGCGCAGCCCGCTTTTCCTGCTCAAGCTGATCGTGGCGCAGGCCCGCCACACACTCGAAGCCTATAAGCTGAATGGGCGGCAGGAGAAGCTGGCACATGCGCAGCGGCTTTCCCGGCTGGGCAACCAACTGGCCGGTTACATCCGCCGCAGTCAGCGCTCGGAAGAGTCCAAACTCGAATTCATGAGCCTGGAGCGGGGCCATCTGCAAACGTCCGTGGAAACGGCCCATCTGGCCTACCGGCAGGACGGAAGCCCCGAACTGCTCAACTGGATACTGAACCTCATGGAACAGCAAAAGGCGCTGCTGCTCTCGGAAGCCCTGGCCGAAAAACGCGTAAAAGGAAACCTGGGCATTCCCGACTCTCTGCTCGAGCGCGAAACCCATCTATTCGACGCCATCAACCGGGAAAGGCAGAAGCTGGCGGCAGGTGGGCAGGAGGCGGAAGACTCCATCGAGCTGATGGATAAACTCTTTGAGCTCAATCAGGGCCTGTCGGCACTGAAAGCCCGGCTTACTGAACGATACCCCGCCTACTATCAACTGAAGTACCAGGAAGACAGCCTTTCTATCGCCGACATTCAGGATTTCCTCGCCCCTTCCGGCGCCATCCTGGTGGAATATCTGGTCCATGATGCTTTCCTGAGCACCCTGGCCCTCACAGCAGATACGGTTGTCTACTGGCACAGCCTGCTCGACAGTACCTTTTTTGATATGCTCCGAAACATGCGGCAGCTGACGGGCAGAAGGGAAGGCCTGGCCTCCGATGCTCAGCTGCGGGAGGAAAAACAAGAATATATCCACACCGCCCGGGCGCTGTTCGACAAGCTGCTCGGGCCGGCGCTGGACGTTCTCCCAAAGACGAAAGAACTGATCATCATCCCCGACGGTGAGCTGGGCTACCTGCCTTTCGAGCTCCTGCTTTCCCGCCCCCCGGAGCAGGAAGATTATCGCCGCCTGCCCTACCTCTGCCGGGATTACACCCTCCGGTATGAATACTCCGCCGGCTTACTCCTGCGCCAACTCCCTTCCGGCAGGAAAAAGAATGTGGGCAAACTCCTGGCGGGCGCTCCGCGCTTTGACAGCCGCCACCCGGCGGCTGCCGATCACGGTCAGTTGGACAGCCTGGAGTTCAGCCGCGCTTTTCCCGGACTGCAAGATGGGATGGCCCCGCTACAGTACAATATCCCCGAGGCCCGTGATATCAATCAGCTCATAGGGGGCGCCACTTTAACGGAGCAGCAGGCCACCAAATCGGCTTTCCTCAGGCTGGGCAGCCAACACCGCATCCTTCACCTGGCCACCCATGCCTATACCAATGACCTGCAACCCAATTTTTCGCATCTGGCCTTTGCCAAAGGGCCCGAAGGCCCCGACAGCCGATTCCTTTATGCTTACGAGATCTACAACCTCCGCCTCAATGCCGAGCTGGCGGTCCTCAGCGCCTGCGAGACGGGCGCC
>CAYVVK010000118.1:0-9602 GCA_964454855.1 uncultured Phaeodactylibacter sp.
TTGAACTATACGGCTCTGCCGTAATTGTAAACTTTATTTTTGGACAGTTACTAAATAAAGTTGATCAAAGAAAACACCTTAAATTAGTGCACGCAAAAAAAACGCATAGCTCATGCCGCAACGAACCCTGCAAATCCTCAACCTCCTCGGATTTCTTCTCGTCATCATGCTGAACACCCTCGCCAACGCCCTGCCCATCAACGGCTACACCACCGGTGAGCTGTCGGCCATGTACCCCAACCTCTTTGTGCCGGCGGGCTTTACCTTCGGCATCTGGGGGTTCATCTATCTGGCCTTGCTGGGCTTTGTGATCTACCAGTTTACCCGGCCGGCCGTAGAGAAGAAGGTGCCGGAGCAGATCGGCATCTGGTTTTTCCTGTCCTGCCTGTTCAATGCCTCCTGGATACTGGCCTGGCACCATCTGCTGATTGGCCTGTCGCTACTCATCATGCTGGCCCTGCTGGGCAGCCTGATCATGATCTACCGGCGCATCTACGAGACGCCTGTCATTCCCGTAAAACTATGGGTACAACTGCCCTTCAGCGTTTACCTGGGCTGGATCACGGTGGCCACCATTGCCAATACCACCACGGTGCTGGTAGACATCGGCTGGAACGGCTGGGGCATCCCCGAGCCGGCCTGGGCGGTGGTGATGATCAGCATTGCCATCCTCATCGGCCTGTGGTTTGCCTGGCGGCAGTCGGATGTTTTTTACGCCCTGGTGATCGCCTGGGCACTGATCGGCATTATCGCCCGGCGGACTTCGGAGGCGGCGGAGGTGTATTATCCGGCCATCGTGATCGCGGCGGCTGTAGGGATAGGCTTGTTAGGAGCCAGTGTGATCCGGAAACTGGTAGCCTCTTGAGCGTCTTATCCTTCCGCAAAGTCCGTAAAAACGAAGCACTTCCAATGACTCTCCTCTTGGAAGCCGATCCGGATGAGGAACGGGTTCACACCTATTGCGCCCAGGCTGGCCTATGAGTTTAAATAAGCCGGAATGCAGCAGTGGGCTGCATCCCGGCTTTAAAGGAAATGGAGGTTAATTTTGGAAGGGGTTGTGTAAAAAGGTACCTCCAAGCTTCGTCTTGGAGAATTTGAAATACATTCACCGTTATCAAAGTAACACTTACACAATACTATTTTTATCAATTAACTTGAATTTAGGCTTTTTACACAACCCCGCCGGTACAATTATTCTGCCGCCATACCGGCAGCTCCATTGGGCAATCCCGACACCTCACCCAGGCTGGTGAGGCTGCCGTCACCATGGCGTTCGAACAGGGTAATGGAGTCATCGCCTGCATTGAGCGTATACAGGAAGGAGGAGTTGCGGCTGAACGCCATATCAATGGGGCCGGCGCCGGTAGTACCGCTTACGCCATTGTCATCCAGCAATTCAAGGTCGCCGCTGCTGCTGATACGGTAGCCGGTCACCGAGGCACTGCCCGTATTGGTGGCGTAGGTAAAGCGGCCGTCATTGGTGATGGCCACCCAGCAGGCAGCCGTTTGGTTGGTGGCCACTGGCCCGTCGATCAGCTGCAGGTTGCCGCCGGAGCTCAGGTTGTAGGAAGACAGGGTGCTGGCGCCGGGCGCGCCGCCAAAGGCTTCGGAGATGACCAGGCGATTCTGCCGGCTGAACTCAAAACCAAAGGGCGTTTGTCCGGCGGAGGGATAGCTGGCCGGGGCTCCAGCCAGGCCGGATGGGCCAACCGGGTAGACGCTGATCCTATTGGTGGCCTTTTCCGTGACTACCAGGTTGAGTGCCCTTCTGTCAAAGGATACTTGTGCGCCCCCCGCCGCATCGCTGCTCAGGGGCTGTACCGAGCCCGGCAGGAAGCTGATGTCTCCCTGGTTGCTCACCTGGAAACCGGCAATATTGCCGCTGCCGCCGGCGTTGAGCACGTATAGGAGGTTGCGGCGCACCGTCAGGCTCACCGGCATTTGCCCTTCGGAAGATTCGATGTCTACCAGCCTCAGGCCCTGCCCGCGGGTGTCGAATACGCTGATCTCGTTGCTGCCGGGATTGCAGACGTACAGGAATTGCCGGTAGAGCACTACGGCGCCTTGCGAACCCAGGCCGCCGCCGGTGCCCTGCCCTCCGGTAGAGTAAGTGCCGGCACTGCTCAGCCCTCCATCGGCGCTGCGGCGAAAGGCGATGACTTTATTGTCATTCACATCATTGTCAATGAGGTACACCGCGCCGGCGCCTTCACTGCGTGCTTCCAGGGAAATGTCCCGGCTGCTTTCATCGATTTCGGGGCCTTCTTCTTTGGTGCAGCTGAATGCCGCCAGGGCGAGGAACACCACAATCGGAAATAATGGGACGTTAAATCGGGTTTTCATGATAGATATAGATTTAATTTGGAAAAAAACTAACGGCAACAAAGGTAGGCGGGAAGCAGGGCGAAGGAATCACAAAAAGATCACATCCTTGTGATAATTGGATAGTGTCCCGTTGCGGACAGTTGGCACTTCGGGCCGGAATTTGGGGTGTTGGAAGCTCAATCCCCAAAATATAATTATCTTTAATCATCTCCCGGCCGGTTTTTTTTAAGCTTCTTTTTCATGAGACAATATGTGACTCTGCTAACACTGACGGTTTTTTACCTTTCGGCTCAGGCGCAGCCTGCGGGAGACCCGCTACCGGACACCATGGCCAGGGCGGAGCGGATCAAAAAACTGTACGTCCTGCCTCTGGCCAGCTTCTCTCCCGAGACCTCACTGCGCCTGGGCACGGTTTCCGTCTTTCTGTTCCGCCCCAGCGGCTGTACAAAGGCCACTCAGCTGTCGTCGATTCGCGCCCCCATTTCCTATACGCTCAACCGTCAGCAAAAGGCGCGCCTGGCCTACGAGTTTTTCATGGACGACAATGAGCACATCCTCAGCGGATTTGTGGAATGGCAGAAGTTTCCCTTCTTTTTCTACGGCATCGGCTCCGCTACTGCAGATGAGAATGAGGAAGCCTATACCAGCCGCAACATCGGCGCCCGGATCAGTTACCTGAATAATGTAGGAGAGAAGTTTTTCCTGGGCGCGCAGCTGCTATGGGTCAACAGCAAGACTTTGGAACGCGAGCCGGACGGCCAACTCAGCCAGGAAGGCCTCATCGCCGGCAGCGGGGGCAGTGTCTCCAACGGGCTGGGGCTGATCAGCCGCTACGATACCCGCGACAACAACCTCAATGCCGGCAGCGGTATGTACCTGCAGTCCAGCCTGACCACCTTCCCGGAGAGCTTTGGCAGCGATTTCACCTTTACCAAGCTGGAGCTGGACTACCGTAAGTTTCTCCGACCCTTTCGGCGGCATGTACTGGCCGTTCAGCTCTTCATGGAATACAACTGGGGCGACCCGCCCTTCGAACTGCTGGCCCTGCTGGGTGGCGACGAGCTGATGCGCGGCCACTACGAGGGCCGCTTCCGCGATAAGTCCTTCTGGGCCACTCAGCTGGAATACCGCCTGCCCATCAACCGCCGGGGCTGGTTCGGGGAGGGAGAAGGCAAACTGAGCTTCTGGGAACGCTGGGGCCTGACGGGCTTCGCCGGCCTGGGCACCGTAGGGCCCGACCTGCGCGGCCTGGCCGATAGCGAGCTCAAGTATTCCATGGGGTTTGGCGTCCGTTACCTGGTCTTGCCCAAAGAGCGGGTGAACATCCGGGTGGATTTTGGTTTTGGGACGCAGCGGCCTGGCTTTTATTTTAATGTGCGGGAGGCGTTTTGAGGGTATTGAGGATCGAGGAACCTATCAGGTGTAAAGATTGTTCGCAATGTCGTGTCTGAACCGGTATGGTTTAATTTTTGTGTCTTTTCAAAAAAGCCTTGATCTTCTAGCAAACAGCAAACAGCAAACAGCAAACAGCAAATCCCAAACCCAAGTGATGAGTTCCGAAACCGCCTTACAACGTATCAGAGAGAATCAGAAACAGCAAGCTCCTTTCCTCGACCTGGGCCAGCTGGGCCTGACGGCATTACCAGATGAGCTATGGTGGGAACTGGAGCACCTGGAAGAACTTAATCTAGGCGACCGCCACTACCTCAATGGCGAATACCAGGAGCTCTACGGCGATGAGTACAATCAGTTGGAGCACATCCCCCGAGAGATCGGCAGCTTGAAAAACCTGAAAAGCCTGTATCTGGAAAGCAATCCCATTCGAGAGGCCGGTTTCCTGGAATACCTACCCGGCCTGGAAGGCCTGTTTATGGGTTTCACTTATCTGGAGGACATTTCCTTTCTGGCTTCTTATCCGCAGTTAAAAAGGCTGGGGCTGGCCTATATCGGCATCAGGGACTTTTCTGTGTTAGGAGAGTTGCCGGAGCTACAGTTTCTGGTGGTATCCATGAATTATTTAGAAGATATTACTTTTCTACAGGGCCTCCCTCAACTGCAGTACCTCGGCCTCAGCGCCAGCGAGATCAAAGATTACGCTCCGCTGTGCAGGTTGTCTCTGCTCCGCCACTTGGATCTTAGCTTTAACCACCTTCAGGATATTTCTTTTCTCCGGGAAATGCCCCGGCTGGAAGTGCTGGAGCTTTATAGAAATGACATTCAGGACATTTCTCCTCTGGGCGGGTTGAGCCAGCTGCGGCGCCTGAACCTCCGGGAGAATCAGGTGAAAGACATCGCTCCGCTTAGTGAGTTAAAGCAATTATCCGAACTGGAGCTGGGCTATAATCAGGTGGAAAGTACTGCTCCTCTGGCCGAACTGAAAAGCTTACGGGAACTTAACTTCCTCAGCAACCCGCTGCAGGATATTGCCCCGCTTGGTGAGCTAACCGGCCTCCGGTCGCTAGGCCTCCGTTGTACGGCCGCCCCGGATTATAGCCCCCTCAAAAACCTGACGGAACTCCGGGAACTGTACCTGCTCTCCAACAATATAGAAGACATCGCCTTCCTTTGCCGCCTGACACAACTCGAGGAGCTTGATCTTGGGTGTAATAAGGTGAAGGATATTGCTCCCCTGGGCAGCCTGAAGCACCTCAGGTACCTGGACCTGAATTCCAATAAGATCGAAAACGTCTCTCCACTTCGTGAGCTGGCGCGACTCCGGGAGCTGGACCTCAGCTGGAACCCGGTGGCGGATTACGGGCCGCTGAGTGGCCTGGATGGGCTGGAGGAGCTGAATATCAGTTACAATAAGGCCCGGGATATTTCCTTTCTCAGGGGCTTATCCGGGCTGAAGTCTCTTTCTATGCGGGATAGCCGGGTGGAGGATTATTCCGTTATCGGTACACTGTCTGAGCTGGAGGAGCTTGACCTTTGCCTGAATAGGATGGAGTAGGGTGTATTTCCTGCCTCACATCATCCATCCCCCACCCGAAAATCACCCCCTCCGGTATTAACCTTACTCCCCTGAACCACATTCTTACTATGGGAAATAGTCACCTGGCTGCCCCCCACGCCCTTATCCTCCGCCTGTTTGAGCAGGGCTTCCAGTTCTTTTTTCAGCCCTTCGTCCTTTTCCAGCTTTTTGCGCAGGTTACTTTTGATGGTGACTTTGGCCTCTTCCGGGGTATCTTCCGCCTCGATCTCCTCGATAAAGATCGGCTTCACCTTTTCCCAGATCTCTTTAACAGTGCCGTCGGCAGCGGCTTTAAGCTCCTGGCCCGCCTTTTTTACGGAGTCCAGCTTCAGCAGTGGGAAGAGCGTACTGACAACAGCCTGAGCAATAGTCTTAGCATCCATGGGTTTTATTTTTACATTTTCCAGTTCAAGAATATTCAGCAGTTCGAAGGCGAAGGCCGCGGCATGGGCGGCGGCCATGGGCTGATGGTTGCGGTCATCATTGGCGTTCTTGCCGTCCAGCAGGTCGGAGATGGCGCGGATGTTGAGGGCGCGCACCTGGGGGTGGCCGAAGGCAGCCTTGGCAAAGCCATAAGCCTCCATCTCGATGGCGGTGGTGTCGTTGTAGTGGGTTTTCAGGAAGCGGTATTCCGGGGAGGTGGTAGAGGCGATGACCTTTTCTCCGGAAGCGATGGGCCCGAAAAAGACGCCGGGCTCATTGACGGTAGTGGCAAGGCGCTGCAGCCAGGCCCTTTCCCGCTTGACGGTTTTGGCTTTGGCGATCAGCTCACGGTCACCGTAGTGGGTATTGGGGCGGGAGACGAGCCCCTCAGGCGTTACCTTTCCCGATTCGTAGCCGTAGGCCTTGGTGCCCACCACCACATCGCCCACCTGCGCATCTTTCACGCCGCCGGCAATGCCCACCAGCAGCAGAACAGCGGGGCTGAAGTGCTGAATGGCCCGCTCGGCCGCCAGGGCCAGGGTATTGTTTCCCGGCCCGGTTTCCGTGATGGCGATCCGGTAGCAGTGGTGCTTGCCCTGGAAATGCCCCACTTCATAGGTGATGCCATTGCAGGCCTCTTCCTTCACATCGGTAAGGAAACGGCGCACTGCCGCGTATTCCAATTCCAGCGGGCTCAGGATCACTACATCCATCGGGAAATGATTTGCAATAAATATAGAAAAACTTTTTATAACGATTGCAAAAAAGGCGGAAGGAAGGGCGTCAGCGACGGCCCTTCCTTCTGGATTCCCCCTTGCGCAAAACATTCCAAATGGTCCTTTGGGTTAAGTTGAAGCGGCCGGCCAGCAGCTCTACGGTTTGGGTCTTGGGCTGGCCATTGGCCGGGTACAGTTCATGGAACAGTTCGATGATGGCGTACTGCCGTATCGTATGCCCGTCGACCAGCTCGCGGTCGATCAGGTAGGTCGTGAATCCTTTCAGGCTTTCTTCCAGGCCCTGCTGCCGGCAGTAGTCCCGGTAATTCCGGCACAGTTTCTCGGAAAAGATGTCCAGCACCTGCTTGCGGTTTGCATTTGTCATAATGCATGTTTTTTGGCATAAGGAGGCCAGGGCAGGCTCCGGGGGGAGCTGCCTTTTGGCGCTTTTCGGGCTTCCCTTATGAGTGTGTAGAAGTTACTTTTTTGGTCTATAAGTGTATAGGTATTGCGGTTGGCTGGAGCCTGTTATACTTGACCCGGAGATATCTGGCCGTGAAACCGAAATACCGAAATACCGAAAAACCTATAATGAAAAGTGCAGCGCCGCAAACTTCACATGAATACGAAAAGAGCACTTTAGTTGGGTGTTGCTATTTCAAAGGGTCAACTGAATTTCAGTAACATCAGGTCAAAGATCCGGTTAAATGCCTCACCAAACAAACACGATTATCGGCGTTTTCCTCTCCTGTTCAATGTGAACGAACGGGTTATTCCTCTCTGTGACTTGGTTTATTATTTGATATTCAGTGGATTATGATGATTCAGCTCAAAAAACATTTCCTTTTGCTATATTTGGTTACAGGCGGCTTTTTTTCCGGGAAAAACGCAGGCGCCGGCCCTGGTAGTGAAAGTGCAACCCCTTTCAGTAAAAGCAAATTAATGGAAGACAGTAAACTGGCCAGGTTATTCAGGACGCTCCGCAAAGAGGAAGTTGAACGCCTCGATGCTTATCTGCGGGCCTTTCACAGCGGGAGAAAAGTGCCGCTGGCCTTATTTGCCCACCTGAAGGCCCTGCACCCCAGGCTAAAGGGGAAACGCATGCAAAAGCAGTACATAAACGACGAGGTGCTGGGCCTTCCCCCTTCTCCTGACGGGAAACGTATTGCCAACGAAGCAAGCAAATTATACGGCTGGGCCCTCGACTTTCTCGCCTGGGAAAAGTTTCGTGCCAATGAGGAGGAATATCAGTTGGCCCTGATGGAACTGTTTAAGGAGCGCAGGTTGGAGAAAGACTTTCTCAGCACTTTCAAAAAGGCATGGCGTAAAATAAAGGCCCAACCGCAGAGCATGTGGCAGGCGCTGATGGCCATGCGGCTCTACCACAGCCGCTATTACCACAGCCCGACGGAAAAACTCGAGGCCGATGAACCTTCGATCGCCTACGCCGCCCGGTACCTGCAGCAGTTTTACCAACTGGGCAGAGAACGGTACCTCTGTGAAGAACAGAGCCGGCACAGCATATTGAACACCAGCCCGGAAGCGGAGGCTGAAGAAGTTGTGGTGGGGAAGGAGTTGCTGGAGCTTTACCGGCAGGCCAGCCGGCTCATCAGCCGGAATGAGGCAACCGTTTTTCAATCGCTCAAAGAACAACTTTTTGAATACGGCCACCTGATCAGCGATGAAGATGCGCTTATTCTGCTGAGCTACCTGGTCAACTTCGTGGCTGCTATGCTCCGCAAAGGGCAAAACCACTGGCTGGGGGAGGCCTTCGAGATCTACCAGTACGAGATCGACAGGGAACTACTGCTGGTGGATGGATATGTTACTACTTCCAAATTCCACAATTACGTGCAGGTGGCCTGCGAACTGGGAAAAGTAAAAGAAGCTGCCGGTTTCGTCGACAAATACGCTCCTCTGGTTTTTGAACCCGCCCGCTTTTCCGCTGCCCAGCTGGCAAGGGCCAGGATCGCCTTTCAAAAGGGAGCCTTCGAGGAAACCATATCCCTACTTCAGGACGTAGAGTTCAGAGATGACGCTTACACCTTGCTGAGCAAGCTGCTACAGGTAAGGAGTTATTACGAATGCAGAGAGGATTACAGCCTGGCTTTACCTTCATTTATCAAATCGTTCCGGGAATATCTATCGAGAAATAACAACCTGAACGCCAATACCCTGGCAGGCTACCGCAATTTTCTCAATGCGTTGAATATGATGATCGCTCAAAGAAAGAGATCGCCGGAGGAGATCCTTCGGTGGGCCAATGCTCAGGATGCCATCGTCTGTAAGCCCTGGTTAGAACGTAAGTTGCAAAGCCTTCCGGAATAGCGCAGCTTTGCTCTATGCGGTTGCATAGCTCTACGTGGCGATGATGTCTTCAATGACGATCATCATCATTTCTATCCAAAGCATGATGTCCCGATTTTGAGTGAAAAAATTAGATTACCGAAAGGCGGGCAAGACATCAGGCCGGGCATCTGCAGCTGTCCCTCCATGAGGGCTTCCCACCTGTCATCAGGGCATAGGGAGTGCAGCCTTTGCACGGGGCAAAGAGGCGGCAGGCGCCGGAATTTGCAGGCTTGTCAGCTGTAAAAAGCGGAGCGTTTTCTCTTTATGCCAGTACGTTTGTTTTAATAATGATGACCGTACAAAGGTGGGGGAAATGGGCAGAAGAAACTACTAAACATTTGATTTATAATTGTTTACGGAAATTTTCCTAAATTTGCGGAAATTTACGTAAACGCCTGAGCGGGCGTTCATTTCGGGAGGAAGGCCACTGTTGCCGGCTGGCCTGATAATAGGCTGGGTTGTCTTTAGCTACTTACAAGGCGTTGCCCCCTCGGCAAGCTTCAGAAAAGAAGCTCTATACCGCCGGAAGAGCTCGTCGTCCTCGCTTTTGGAAACGACGATAAGCGGACAATCCGCCCTCCGTACGCCGTACAGATAAGTGGAGACGATCATCCTGCCATAGGGCCTGACACCATCTACAATGAGAAAGTGGTTGTAGGGGACGTGACGGTATAAAAATACTTCGAACTTCCCGGGCAAGCCGCGTTCTTCGATCTCCTTCCGGATGATGCGGAATTGCTCAAGAGTGCTCTTCGCGGTATACTCCCAGTCCTTCTCCTCGGGCTGAACCTTCACGCGGTCTTCAAAGTACAGGCGGG
>CAYVVK010000118.1:9612-12704 GCA_964454855.1 uncultured Phaeodactylibacter sp.
GCGGGCTTCCTGGCTGTCGGGATGGAGGAGGTATAGTTTGAAGTTGACGCCCTGCGCCAGCAACTGGTGGATGTGCTCCCGGAATTCATTTCTGGAGCGGGTAGTGAAATAATTGGCAAAGGAGCGCAGGCGCACCCCCAGCTCCACCACTTCTTTCTTTGCACTGGTAATGAAGGCCACCTTTTCCTGGATGGACATCCTGCCTTCCTTTCTGAAGATCGTCCCCTCCGCCGTAATGAGTTCTTTTTTTCCAGCCTGGGGGATGGTCTCCGGAGACCAGGCTTCCTTGCCGGAAATCGGCTGGTATTTCCGCGCTTCGGCCCCAAGGCGGTATCCCAGTTCGCTGAGAATGATCTCCTGAACTCCTTCACTGATGGCCTTCAGCGATTTGGTGCCCACCTGTTTGCCTTTGATCACTTTGTTGAAGGTGGCCGTAGACACCTGGTGCCCGATAGAGGCCAGCTTGCGGACCACATCCGCCTGAGCATAGGCCTTTTCAGCCTGCAGCAGCTTATAGCCTTCCACAATGATATCTTCCAGGGGTCCTTTTTCCGGGGAGCTCATGATCAATGCTTAAATCAAACCATCAGTTCTTCAGTTGAAATAGCCCTCACTCTTTCTCCAGCTCCTTAACCACCTGCAGCAGGCTATGCACGATCTGGTTGCGGCGGGTGGTCGACTGGTCATAAGATACAATGCCAAGGCGGCTCTGCCGCTGCAGGTCCTCCCACTGGCTGCTGAGCATTTCCACCTCATCGTGCCGGCCTTTGGCCCTGGCGATCTTCCAAAGGCCCTCAAAGGCCTTTTCCATCCGGTTGCGGCTGATGAGGCGGCGGATCTCGTCCAGGTCGGCATTCACCTCCTCGGGCGGCTTCTGATGATAGTGATAATGTTTGTCGCCAATGTGCACATTGCCGCCGGCCTGAATGTCGGAGTCCTGCACCACATTCTTGCTCTCGGAGATACCTGCTTTCTTTTCCGGGTCTTTTTCTGCCATGGTTCTTGCTTCAGGAGTGAAAGGTTGTGGGCATAAGATAAGGTTTTTTCCGGCATAATTTCAAGGGGAGGAGAGAGAATGGTATTTCGGTGTTATGGTATTGTGGTTTTACGGTGTTTGCCGTTCGACGGCTGCAGCCCGCCCAGCGGCAAACACCGTAAAACCGTAAAACCGAAATACCGCAACACCAATAAACCATCACACCCTCTGCCCGCCGAAGTACTACGAAGGCGGGGCAACACCGCTACAAGGCCTCTCTAACTAATCCGGCTCCACCCCTTCAGTTTCTTCCCATGTTTATCCAGGAACCACTTGATGGGGTGGTGTTCCGGGCGTTCCAGCCGTGGGTCGTCATCGAGGATGCGGGCGGCGATCTCGCGGGCGGTTTGCAGGATGCGGCCGTCCCGCGCCAGGTCGGCAATGCGGAAGTTGATGATGCCGCTCTGCTGGGTGCCCTCGATATTGCCCGGCCCGCGCAGCCTGAGGTCGGCCTCGGCGATCTCGAAGCCGTTGTTGGTGCGTGTCATGGTCTGTATGCGGGCGCGGGCATCGTTGCTGAGCTTGAATCCCGACATGAGGATGCAGTACGACTGTTCGGCGCCCCGCCCTACGCGGCCCCGCAGTTGGTGTAGTTGCGACAGGCCGAAGCGCTCTGTATTTTCGATGACCATCACCGAGGCATTGGGCACATTGACGCCTACTTCGATCACCGTGGTGGCCACCATGATCTGCGTTTCGCCTTTGACGAAGCGCTGCATCTCAAAATCTTTATCGGCGGCCTTCATGCGGCCGTGCACCACGCTGAGCTGGTAATCCGGCTTCGGGAATTCCCGGGTCAGCGCCTCATATCCTTCCTCCAGGTTTTTCAGGTCCAGCGTTTCCGACTCTTCGATCAGCGGATAGACAACATACACCTGCCGCCCCTTGGCGATCTCCTCCCGCATGAAGCCGATGACCCGCATGCGGTGGTTCTCATTGCGGTGGATGGTCTGCACTTCCTTGCGGCCGGGGGGCAGCTCGTCGATGACGGAAACGTCGAGGTCGCCGTACAGGGTCATGGCCAGGGTGCGGGGGATGGGCGTGGCGGTCATCACCAGCACATGGGGAGGGTGGGGGGTGCTCTTTTTCCACAGCCGCGCCCGTTGCGCCACGCCGAAGCGGTGCTGCTCATCGGTGATGGCCAGGCCCAGGTTCTTGAATTTTACGGGATCTTCGATCAAAGCATGGGTGCCGATCAGAATATGGATCTCCCCGGCTTCCAGGCGCTGCAGCAGTTCCTTCCGCTTTTTACCCTTCACACTGCCGGAAAGGAAGGCCACTTCCAGCCCCAGCCCTTCGGCGTATTCCGAGATGGAATTGTAGTGCTGCTGCGCCAGGATCTCCGTAGGCGCCATCATGCAGGCCTGGAAGCCGTTGTCGATGGCCATCAACATCGTCATAAGGCCTACGACGGTCTTGCCACTGCCCACATCGCCCTGCAGCAGGCGGTTCATCTGAATGCCGGCGCCCAGGTCGCGCCGTATTTCCTTCAGCACCCGCTTTTGGGCCCCTGTGAGTTCGAAAGGCAGCTTTTCATTATAAAAAGTATTGAAATATTCGCCAATGGTGCCGAAGACAAAACCCTTGACTGTATCCTTACGGCGGCGGCGGATCTGCAGCAGCCGCAACTGCAGGAAAAAGAGCTCTTCAAACTTCAGCCGCTTGCGGGCGGCCTCCAGCTCTTCCTGCGTTTTGGGAAAATGGATGCCCTTCAGGGCTTCAAAGCGGGAGGGGAATTTAAATTTCTGCACCAGGTAGGCCGGCAGGTTCTCCGGCGTATCCGCCGGGCTGATCTTCTCGAAGAGGTGCTTCATCATGCGCCGACGGGCCTTGGCGTCCAGCCCTTTGGTGTTGAGCTTGTCAGTGCTGGAATATACCGGAGCGAAAGTGGCCGCTTTTTTCAGGCTATCCGCCATCACCATTTCCATTTCAGGATGGGGAATGCTCAGCGACCCCCGAAAGCCGTTCACGCGGCCGTAGATGACATACTCTTTACCCACCTCCAGCTTTTTCTGCAGCCAGTGGGCCCCGGTAAACCACACCAGGTCGATCACGC
>CAYVVK010000119.1:0-4436 GCA_964454855.1 uncultured Phaeodactylibacter sp.
GGGTGATGCCGGCATTGTTGACCAGTATGTCTACCGTTCCTATGTCACTATTTATCTTTTCGATCATCTTTCCAACCTCCTCAAAGTTGGATACATCAGCGTGATACATTGGCACGTCATACCCTTCCGCTTTCATCTCTTCATTCCACTTTTCGGCTTTGGACCGGGTGTGGTAGTTGGCTATGCATAAGTAGCCATCGTCTACCATGTGTTTGACCATGTCTGTTCCAAGGCCGCCGGTAGCGCCGGTGACCAGCGCGACGTATTTTTTTTCGTCTTTCTTCATGTCTTAAGCATTTTTTGTTCGTATGGCGAATATGTGATTTCAATACAAATATATAGATATTTAGATGTTTAAGCTAAAAAACCTGCTGTTAATTGCGCAAAAAAGTTGAAGAGTCCAAGCCGCTGGTATTTTTTATACTGCCCTGATTTAAATCTTTAACTTATTCATTTCTAATTTTTTACACAATTAAAAATTAACACACTTTAAAAATCTGGAGTAAAAATGGGCTTATGTCAACCCCCTATTTATTTTTCAACGAAGGCCGTAAAAGCTGCAGAGTGCGTCATTTCTTTTAATTTCAGGAGATAATTTTCGCAAAAGGCATTAACTATGGCATCACAGGAACTCGTTTGGGCAACCGCCGCATTGCTCCTGCTCTACGGCGGCATAATCCTTTACTTTGTAGTGCGGGGCGCGAAGCGCACTACTTCCATTACCGACTATGCGGTGGGGAGCATACAGTTCTCGCCTGTGGTGGTGGGCCTGTCGCTGGCCGCCTCCATCACCAGCGCCGCCACTTTCATCATCAACCCGGGTTTTATAGCGCTTTACGGCCTGAGCGGCATCATCGCCTTTGCCCTGGTGATGCCTCTGGGGGTGTTCATCTCTCTGGCCATTCTCACCAAGAGCTTCCGAAAACACGGCGCCTCCGTCAAGGCGCTGACCATGGCGCAGTGGATCGGCAAGCGCTACGGCAGCCAGAGCTACGCGCTGTTCTTCGGCTTTTTGTCGCTGCTGCTCATCACTTTCATCGTGCTGATCTGTGTGGGCATGACCAAGGTGATGTCCAAAGCCCTGAATGCGGATGAGTTTTACGTACTTGTGGGCCTGATCACCTTTGTGTTCGGCTATATGATGTTCGGGGGCGCCAACTCCATGGTGTACACCAACACCATTCAGGCGGTGCTGATGCTGATCGTAGCGGTCGTGCTGCTGACTTCCGGCTACGAGCACTTCAGCAACGGCGTCAAAGGGTTCATGGATAAGCTGGCCGCCATAGACCCGCTGCTGGTGGAGCCTGTCAACCCCAAGAGCTTTCTGTTCAGGGACTATTTCGAGATCGTCGTTTGTTCGCTGGTAGTGGGTATTGCCGTGGTCTGCCAGCCGCACATCATCACCAAATCGCTGTTGCTCAAAGACGAGGGCGATGTCAACCGCTACCTCATCACCGGCATCATGGTGGAGGCCCTCTTCTTCTCGGTGGTCATTGCCGGCCTGTACGCCCGCATCCGTTTTCCGGACCTGATGGCCGACGGGCAGCCGCTGAACATGGACGGCATCATCCCCGCCTATGTGGTCACGGAATTTCCCGTATACCTGGGCCTGGTGGTCATTCTGGGCCTGTTGTCGGCGGGCTTGTCCACCCTGGAAGGCCTGATACAGTCCTTGTCCAGCACCATCACTTCCGACATCATCGAGCCCATCGCCACGGGCCGGCTGGGCGGAGAGGGTTATCAGCGCAACCGCCGCCTGGTGAACATCAATAAGGTGGTCATTGTCCTGCTGGCGCTGGCCTCTCTGTATTTCTCCCACAACCAGCTGGTCAATCCCAGCCTCAGCGTCGGCATCTTCGCTCAGAATGGCGTATACGCCTATTTCTCCGCCGCCTTTATCCCTGTGCTGATGGGCATCTTCCTGCGCGACGTGCCCAAGGCGGCCCCCATTGCCGCATCGGTGACGGCAGTGCTGGTGCACTTCGGCATGTACTACGGCCGCATCGGCTGGTACATGCAGGCGGAAGGGCGCAACCCAGCCGTAGCCGCCACCTTTGCCATCCTGGCCTCTCTTATCGTAGGTATGCTGCTGTACTATATTCTACGGCCGAAGGAGGATGGCGCCGGCCTGACTGCCGAAAAATCCGTAGCTTCGCCTCCTGCTGCCCCGGCAGAAAAACCCCGATCCCAGCAAAAGGGCCCTTCACAGATGCGCACTTTTTCCATTCCTGCCTATACCACCCGATCGCTCAGCCTGGCGGATGGCACCCGGATCGGTTATATCGATCAGGGGCGGGGCCGGCAAACCCTGCTGTTCGTACACGGCCTGGCCAGCAATTACAAGGGATGGCTGAAAGTATTCGCCGCACTGAGCCAGTACTACCGCTGTGTGGCCATCGACCTGCCGGGTTACGGCACTTCCGGCAAGGGGGACTACCCTTTCAGCATCGGCTTTTTCGCCACCAAGCTCAATGAATTCGCAGAAGCAATGAAGCTGCGCAATGTCACCCTCGTGGGCCATTCCATGGGCGGGCAGGTGTCGATCACCGCTGCGCTGCAGCAGCCTGAAAACTACCAGCAGCTGGCCCTGGTGGCGCCCGCCGGCCTGGAGACCTTCAACGGCACGGCCAAGCAATGGATACGGAACATCTACAAGCCCGCTCTGCTGAAATTGGCGCCCAGCGGGCAGATCAAGCAGAACATCAGGGCCAACTTCCACCGCTTTCCGCCCGATGCCCAGTTCATGATCGACGAGCGGCTGGCCCTGCGCAAAAGCCGGGAGTTCGACTATTACTGCCGGCTGATCCCCAAATGTGTGGTCAGCATGCTGGACGAGCCGGTATTCGCCCGCCTGCCGGAGATCCAGCTGCCCACCCTGATCCTCTACGGGGAGAACGACCAGCTCATTCCCAACAAAATGATCAACCCTACGCTGAATACCCGAATGGTGGGGGAAGCCGGGAGCGCCCGCATCGCCGGCAGCAAACTGGTCATGCTGCCCAACTGCGGCCACTTTGCCCAGTGGGAATGTGCCCGGGAAGTGGCCGGGCAGTTGAGGGCGTTCGTCGGTTAAACCGATCTGTTTACAAGAAGCGGTTTGAATCTGGCATTCCGCAATAAAATTGCCCTGCCTGCCAGCATAAACGAATTTTCCTTATGTTAGCTTATCATTTAGATAGCCTGACACAGCATGCGATGGAATTAGATACAAAAGTCAACCCATGGCCAAATCAAATTTCTTCCGAAGGTTAAGAACAGCTTTAGCGCTGATATTCGTCTTCGTGTTGATCTACGCTACAAACCGCCTGGACAACCATCATTTTGAAAACATCCAGTACATCATGAATTCTGTCTACGAAGACAGAATAGTGGCACAACATTATATCTACGAGCTAAACAAGCTGTATCACGAAAAATACGTCCAGGTTCATGGCTCAGTAAAAGAAGAGGCCGTAGAAGGCCTCAACCGCCGGATCGATGAGTACATCGAGTCATTCTCAGAAACCACACTGACCAGCAAGGAGGCCCAGGTTTTTCGCTTACTGGTCAAAAGAAATAAGGGATTGCAGAACCTGGAAGCCCAATTGGCGGCCCAACCCGGCAAAGGCCTGAGCCAGGCCGATATCAGCCAGTATAAAACGAAGATCGAAGAAATATTCGACAGCCTGGACGGCCTTTCGGAAATTCAACTGGCCGAAGGAGGCCGGCTGAGAAAAATGGCCCAGGAATCGCTGGACACCAACTCCTTTTTCTCCCAGCTGGAACTGATCCTGCTGGCATTCATAGGGATCATCATTCAGGTCATTATATTCTACAAGCCGAAGAAGGAATGATCTTCATGCGGGCATGAGCCTTGGGCCTCATCGCTCTATGCTGTCCTTCTTCACCTTACGCTTCTCCTCATACAGTATGGTGCCCCGTTCTATGCGCTCCTTCAGTTCCCGCTCCTGTTTCTCGGCGATGGCAGCCAGCTGCTCCTTCATGGCGATGGGGTTTTTGTTGAGGCTGCGGTGAAAGGAGCGGATGAGCAGGCGGGCCATATCTTCCGGATGATGAACTCCCATACCTTTGAGGGAATGCGACAGGCGGGAGCCTTCGTAAAACCCCCAGTTGAGTGCGATCCAGCGGCCGAGGCTGAAGTGCAGTTTGTTGACCGCCTCGTCCTCGGAGGCATTTTTGAATTTCTCTTTGGATTCCGGTTCGGCCAGCTTGTTTAGCTGGATCAGGGCGTCGGAGAGGTCCTTGGGGATATAGACGCCATCGATGTATTCGAGTTGAATGCGCTGTTGGTAGCCTTTTTCGAATTCGGCTTCCGTCTCCGGGGGTTTTTGCGCCCACGGCTGGGCCTGAAACAGCAGTATGCCGGCCATGACGGCCATCCACGATTTTCCCTTCATATTTTGCTTTCGTTTTTGTGTTCCGGGGCGCCTCAGCAG
>CAYVVK010000119.1:4446-6383 GCA_964454855.1 uncultured Phaeodactylibacter sp.
AATTAGTTAACACTTCCCAAAGATAAATATTGTCGGCCGTCAGGGAGAAAGAAGCAAAAAAAATCCCCGCCTGAAGATAAGGCGGGGCCAAAATAAATGTGCTATGAAAAAGTTAATACAAATTCTGTTTTTGCTCAAGACGCCAATATAAAAAATTAAGTAGTAGGACAGAACAATCTAACGATCCAACAATTTAACTTCCCCCCTCAGCTTCCGCCTCCCGAAGGAATAGTAGCCACACGGCATGCGGAGCTAACAATGTAACAATACAACAATTTAACAATCTACCCAGAACGTCTGAGAATAAAGTGTTTCAGACTCTGCTGCCGAAGCAGCATAAGTAAAACAGGCCTGCCCGCCTACTTGCTTTTTCTTACCAGCGGATCACGGCGGCGCCCCAGGTGAAGCCGCTGCCGAAGGCCGCCAGGCATACCAGGCTGCCCTCCTTTACGGCGCCGGACTCATAAGCTTCGCAGAGCGCGATGGGAATAGAAGCCGCAGTGGTATTGCCAAATTTCTGAATGTTGTTCCACAACTGATCGTCTCTCAGGCCCAGCTTGCGCTGTACGAAAGTGCTGATGCGCAGGTTGGCCTGATGGGGCACCAGCATGTCGATGTCTTCCTTTTCCAGGCCGGCCTTGCCGAGGGTCTCGAGGATGACCTCCGGGAATTTCTGCACGGCCATTTTAAATACGAACTGGCCTTCCATATTGGGAAAGAGCTGCCCTGTTTCCAGCATGTGCTCGTTGATGAACATCTCTCCGTACTCGGCATCCGAGTAGCCGTAATCGGGCTTTTCCTCCAGCCTGTCGGCGTGATAGCCTCCATGGGCGCCGGGATTGATGAAAGACAGCTTCTCGGCGTAGGTGCCGTCGGAATGCAGGGACGTGGCAAGCACCCCTTTGCCTTCCTCTTCGGTAGGTTGCAGCAGGACGGCGCCGGCGCCATCGCCGAAGATCACCGTAACGTGGCGGCCGCGGGTGCTGTAGTCGAGGCCCATGGAGTGCATCTCTGCGCCTACCAGCAGGATATTCTTGTACGTGCCCGTACGGATGAACTGGTCGGCAACCGACAGGCCATAGATGAAGCCGGAACACTGGTTGCGGATATCGATGGCCCCCACCTCGGTATTGGTGATGCCCAGCTCCCGCTGCAGCAACACTCCGCAGCCCGGAAAATAATAATCGGGGCTCAGGGTGGCGAAGATGATGAAATCCACCTCTTCCTTTTTAATGCCGGCGCGTTCGATGGCGATCTCGGCTGCGCGGGCGCCCATGGTCGTGGTGGTTTCCTCGTGCTTTTTGCCATACCGGCGTTCCTGGATGCCGGTGCGTTCCTGTATCCATTCGTCGGTAGTGTCCATCACTTTCGTGAGGTCCTCGTTAGTGACCACTTTTTCGGGGACGTAGTAACCGATTCCCCCTATCTTTGTATGAAGCATAAAAGTAATTTTGATAATTCGGCCCGCTGAAAAATTTCCTTCCCAGCGACGGTTAAAATCGAAATTTTATTGCAATCGTCAAAGGGCAAAAGTCAAAAGTGCCCACAAAAATAGAAGAATTCTCCTGAGATCAGGTATACAGGCGCAGCATCCTTCACTTTTTACCGGCGAACGGGCGGTTCTCAGATGAAAATTTTTCGTTATCTTCCACTCCCCTAATCATTAATTTCGAAAGTTGCCGAAAAGCGTGGGCGGCTGCCAGCAAGTTCGGATTATCCTTCTTCAAAGGCAGTTTCTACCGCTTCGCGCACCCGACGGCTCCCAAAAGCAAAGCACTGAGGCCGGGCTCCGGGGATAATCCGCAACTTGAATTAAAAAACTTATTGCCCATGATCAATCTTGGCATCATCGAGGACGAGCCCATGGTTAGAGAAAACCTGGAGATCTATTTCGACAATCAGGCGGAGATCAAAATGAGCCTGACGGCTGATTCCGT
>CAYVVK010000119.1:6393-12620 GCA_964454855.1 uncultured Phaeodactylibacter sp.
CATACTGCTGGATATCGGCCTGCCCGGCATGTCGGGCCTGGAAGGCATCCGCCTGCTGAAAAACGCCCGCCCGAAGACCGACATCATCATGCTGACCTCCTATGAAGATTCGGACCGCGTTTTTAAAGCCCTGTGCGCCGGGGCCGATTCCTACCTGGTCAAGCGCTCCGGCCTGGACAAGATCAAGGAGGCCATCATCACCGTCAACCGGGGCGGCTCGTATATGTCTCCGAGCATTGCCCGCAAGGTCATCAACCACTTCGCTCCCAAACAGGACAGGCCCGAAGAACAACTGCTGACCGGCCGGCAGCAGCAGATCGTCACCGGCCTGGTAGACGGCCTGAGTTATAAGATGATCGCCGACAAATACCTCATATCTGTGGAAACGGTCCGTGACCACATCAAGAAGATCTATAAAAAGCTGCAGGTGAATAGTAAAGCCGAAGTCATAAGGAAGCGAATGGAGGGTGAAATTTAGGCTAATGCTTCAAAGAATCCCCAATTTTTAATACCTTGCCGGAAGGTAGCAAATATTTTTCCTTCTTTGCCGAATCCTGTGGACAGTGCATCATGCGAAAACCTTGCTCCTTCACATCGCACTGATTCCTCATGAAGCACTGTCTTTGGAACACAGGATTTATCAAGGAACCGTATTTTTAAAGCAACGAGGACATTTGCCATGAAACCCTGGCAAGCATTTCTATCCATACGGAAGATGAAGTGGTGGAAGCACGCCCTTCTGCTTTTGCCGCTGAGCCTGCTGGCTCAGAGCCTGTCCGCTTATAATAAAGATGCTCCCAACCTGCCTGTGGAATACTACTCCGTCAATGACGGCCTGTCTGACCGCATGGTGACCAGCATCCTGCAGTCCGGCCAGGGCCTGATGTGGCTGGGCACGCCCAATGGGCTGAACCGCTTCGACGGCTACGAGTTCATCGTTTTCAACAACCACCCAGACAACGAACACCAGCTCTCCGACTCCAATATCCGCCAGCTGCAGAAAGATAAGGACGGCAATATCGTCATCACCTACCAGACCAATTTCGCGCTCTTTGATATCCTCAACCCGGAAACGCTGGAGCTCGAAACAGTGAGCCTGATGCCGGAATTCGGCATCGACGGCCTGGTGCGCAACGTGGCCGTCAATGCCCGGGGAGAGATCCTCGTACTTACCATCAGCAAAGCGGCAACCAATATTTATCGCTACACCGGGGATAACCACTTCCAGAAGCTGGCGAGCGTGGCCGAGCAGCACCGCGAACAAAGCGTGGCTGCCCACCTCCTGCCCCTGCAGGATGGCAGCTTCCTGCTCAATGACAGCGAAATGGGCATGCGCCTGTTCTCCGCCCGGGGTGAAATGCTCAAGCGCTTCAGCCCCGAAGATTTCCAGTGCCCTGATTTTGAGGGCGCCTATCCCGGTTCGGCCCATTTCCTGCATCAGGACAGGCAGGGCAGGGTGTGGTTCTCTCTGCGAAGCTTTCCCGAGCTGTTCACCTTCGACCCTCGGGCCAAAGCGTTCAAGCCTGTCCCGGAACTGGAAACCGAAGGGTATTACACCATGATCTGGGAAGACCACAAGGGCAATATCCTGCTCGGGCAATCCCGCCGCCCCAAGGACATCTTTCCCCTGCAGCACCTCAGCTGCATTCAGCCCGACGGCCGGCAGTTCAACTTTGATTACCTGCTCAATACCAGCCGGTATATCGTCAGCTGTTTCAGCAGAGACTTTTTCAAAACCCTCTTCCTGGGCATCGACACCGGCCTGAAGATCGTGCAGAACCGCCGCTCCCAGGTCACTACTTACCTGGCCGAAGGCCTGAGCCAGGACCGCCGCGGCGCCGTCATGCGGGGTATTGCCGGAGATGGGCAACGCTTCGTCTACTTCGCACGGGAAGTAGACCACTGGTATGAACTGGACCTGCTCACCGGTTTTCTGGACACCCTGAAGCTGATCGACCCGGCAACCGGAGAAGAAATAGACATGGCCTGCAACCGCAGCCTGCATCTCGACGATGAAGGTAATATCTGGGGGACCTCCTGCCCGTCCACCTCTTCCGAAAGAGGCCGCCTGCACCGGTACCAGATCGAAAGCTGCGAACTGAAGACCTATGACTTCCCCTTTAAGTTCAACGCTATGGCCATCGGCAGAGACGGTATGATATGGCTGTGCCCGCAGCCCAACGAGGCCAAAGGCATGCTCGTACAGTTCGACCCGCAAAATGAAACTTTCCAGCCCTTTCGGGACAAGGAAGGCAACAACCCCCTCTGGAACGCCACCCCCTACTATATCATGGAGGCCAGAAATGGCATGCTCTGGGTAGGCACGGAGAATGGCCTGTACCAGATCAGCCGGGAAAACCGCCAGGCTAAGGCCTACCGCGCAACAAGAGGCCAGCAGAATAGCCTGGCCAGCGATATCGTTTATGTGCTGCACGAAGACGAAAAGGGCCACATCTGGGCCGGCACCACCAATGGACTGAACATACTGGACCCGGAAACGGGAAATTTCCGCCACTACAGCCGAAAACAGGGGCTGGCCAGCAATACCGTTTGCGGAATCGTGCCCGCCGGACAGGGCAACTACTGGATCAGCACCTACAATGGCCTGTCTTTTTTCGACCGCAAGCGGGAAACCTTCCGCAATTTCTACACCGTGGACGGCTTCAGCCACGATGAGTTCAACCGCTTCTCTTTCTATCGCGATTTCAACGACAGATACTACTTCGGCGGCGTCAATGGCGTCAATGCCTTCTACAGCGAAGACCTGCTGCTCGACGAGCCCACGCCAGCGCCTATTTTGACCAAGATCTCCCGTTACAATTCCCGACTGGACACCACTCTGGTGCAGGCCGGCAACCTTTCCAGCATCGGGGAACTGGTGATCCAGCCCACCGACAACCACTTCACCCTGCAGTTCACCCTGCCCAATTACACCAGCCCCCGCCGTAACCAGTTCAAGACCTGGCTGGAGGGGTATGACAACCACTGGGTATATCAGGGCAGCAACCCCAGCCTGCGCTTCAACAAACTGCCACCGGGACGTTATACCCTGCATGCCATCGGGGCCAATGCCAGCGGCACCTGGAGCAGGGAGCGGCTTTCCCTGCCCATTCACATCAAACCGGCATTCGTACAGACCATCTGGTTCATCATGCTTTGTGCCGCCATCGGCTTCGCCATCATATATATTATCTTTCAAATCCGGCTGGAACAGCGCCTGCAGATGGAGCGCATCCGCACCAAGCTGTCCAGCGACCTGCACGATGAGGTCAGCGGCCTGCTTTCCGGCATCGCCATGCAGACCGACAACCTGCAGCTGATGGTGCAGGATGAAAAGAGCCAGGAACGGCTCCGGCAGATCGGAGAAGTGAGCCGCAGGGCCATGTCTAAAATGAGTGATGTCATCTGGTCTATCGACTCCCGCAAGGACAAGGTCGAAGATATGCTGGACCGCATGCGCGAACATGCCGATGAAATACTCATGCCGCTGGACATCGCCTATCAGATGCATATCAGCAAGCTCGACCGGCAACGCAGGATGCCGGTGCCGCTGCGGCAAAACCTCTATTTCATCTTTAAAGAGGCCATCAACAACATCGCCAAGCACTCCTCCGCTACCCGGGTAAACATCACCCTCAAAGCAGAAGGGGTGGATTTCATCATGATCATCAAAGACAATGGTGGACCCATGCCGGCAAAAAGAGCAGCGGTGAACGGCAGAAAGACCGGCCAGGGCCTGGCCAACCTGAAAATGCGCGCCCAGCGCATTCAGGCGGAGCTCGACATCGAAAAGGGAGAAGAAGGGTTTACCATCCGGCTGAAGATGCCACGGTTTACTTAAGTAGGCGGACAGAACAATATAACAATATAACAATATAACAATCCGCCCCGAACGCCTGAAAATAAAGCATTTCAGACTCCGCTATCGAAGCAGTATAAATAAACTGAAACTGTCCGCCTACTTAAACGGATGCCGCGGCTGCCACTCCTCTTCCTTTGGCTCCAGCCAGCGCACCAGAGTAGGTAGTATGGCATTGACCCAGGGGGAAAAGTGATAAATATAATTATAGGCCGATTCCGGTTTTGCCCCCACCGAGCTCTTGATCTCCAAAGCCGTTCGGGAGAAGATGATCTTTTCTACGGCTTCCTCCTCCTCCAGGCCCTGCCGGATAATGTCATACAGCATATTGAGGTACAGCTGGAAGCGGCGGTTTTCCTCCTGGCGAAAACCCAGAAAATGAGCTTCCAGTTCGGAACCATTGCACAGGGTGGTGCTGAAACCGATCAGTTCGCCCCGGTGAAAGTAGCCGAAGGCCCGGAATTTTTCCGGGAAAGCAGCCTTGAGCCGGGAAAAGTATTCCTTCGGCAGTTGGATCAAATTAAAATCGGCATTTTCCGCCAGGCTGAGATACATCTCGTGCAGGGTATCCGCAAACTGGTTCAGCTCTTTCTCCTGCAGTTCTAGACGATGCAACGGCCTGCCTTTTTTGAATGCCCGCCGGGCCCGAACCCGGTATTTGGAGGAAAGGGCTTCCAGATAGTCCTCGAAAGCACGCCAGCCGCGCTCTACCCGAAACACCATATTGGGCTGAAATGGCCAGGCGGAATAGCCCATTTCTTCCAGGGGTTGCAATTGGTGGCGTTCTGCCGCTCCCAGATCTTTAAGCACGAGGGCATCCGGCCGCCACCCCTCTGTAGTAAGCGCCTGCGCCAGTACCCGGAAAGCCTGTGGCAGCAGGCGGGCTTTCTGAGTGGGAAGCAGTTCAGGATCAGAGAAGGCAAAGCCGTGCATGCCCGTAAACTGAGTGGCCCCACAGATGATCAGCCTGTAGTTCAGGCGGCGGGCCAGGGCCCTCTTGAGCTGCTGCCATATTTGCTGTCCGGGAGTTCCCCCGGCATTTTGCCGAAGGGATTGTATATGCTCCAGGGCCCGGAACTCCATCAGTTGGCAGACAGCCAGGCCGACAATTTTTTTCTTCTTGAAAAAGAGCAGATAAGCAAAGGACATACCCTGCGGCGGCGCCTCTTCAACAGCTTTCAGATAGCGGCGGCTCATCATCAGCTGGTTGGCGGGCAGCAGTGCATCCCAGGAGGGAGGAAGGTGGTGGGCCGCCCGGTAAATGGCCATTTCGAAGCCTTCCTCAGCAAGAGGGAGCAAAGGAGCCTGGCCGGGAGCGGCACAGGGCGGAATTCCTGTGTCCTTAGCAGTAGAAGGCTGAAACATCTGCTGCAGGGAAGTGAAAAGCGCACATTTCTCAGAATGGCCGACGGTGTCTGATTTCATACCGGAAAGCAAATTATTTGATATTGCCGGGACGACCCTCTGCAATGAACAGGTTTTTAAAACGAAAGGTTGCACCTGTGGCAGATCAATTTCCACCCTCCGTCGGCCGAATGGCCCACTTTTCGATCTCCATGCGCGCCTGCTGCTCATTATCCCAGCCCAGGAACTCTGTAGTGCCTAGGCCGTCGTAGTATAAAAACCAGTTTTGTATGATGTGCTTGGCGCCGTCATAGGCAATGCTGAACTCCTGGAAATTGTTGGCTTTCATCACCTGCAGGCTGCTGTCTGCCGGCACGGCGATGATCTTGGTGTCTTCCTCTCCCTCGTCAAGCAGCCGCAGCGAAGCGATGGGCTTCACCAGCAGTATGGTGCCGGTGGGGGCGGCCTCCCCAATGACGAGTACATCCAGCGCATCGCCATCTCCTCCCCTGGCGGGGTCCATATAAGTGGAAGGGATGAAACCATAATTTCCCGGATAGGGCAGGAAGTCTATGACCCGTTCTTTGCCATTCTTCCGGCTTACAGCAAAGCGCTTTTTCTCCTTGTCGTATTCAATCTTATGGTTGGTGCCCGCCGGTATTTCCACCACTACCTGTACGGCATCGCCGGCAAAGGTGGGGAGGTTCTGAAGATCTTCCGCCGGCGCTGTCACTTCCTGGCGGCAGCTGAAAGACAGGAGAGCGAGGGTGAAAAAAAGGAATATTCGCATGGGTTATCAAGTTTCCAGGTAAATATAGCTTCCCGGCCTGCGGCTTTACAAGGAAAAGCCCACTTTTTTATCCTGAATCTCCAAACGGGCTTGGCCGAAAAGCTGTCTCGCTTCATCTTTCTCATTTGGCGGGCCAGGAAAGGAGTATTATTTTTTCGCTCATCGTAAATCTTTTTCACCGGTGGTGTATTAAATCCGTTGATTTGTTATATTTGCGTGAAAAGATACCCAGAT
>CAYVVK010000120.1:0-12588 GCA_964454855.1 uncultured Phaeodactylibacter sp.
GGCGCCATTCTGAATAAACAAAGCGGCCAGCTGGCGCCTCTGCCCGAAGCCCCCCAACTGGCTGGCCTGGCATACCCGCCGGCTGAGCTTTGAGGAAACCCGCCTGCAGGAAGCCGTTCCCATACTGGAGGAAACCTATGAGGTTGATATCGAACTGGCGAACCAACAACTGGCCCAATGCCGCTTTTCCGCCACTTTCGAAGACGAACCCCTTGAAAAAGTCCTGGAAAGCCTGAAGGATGCCCTGGGCCTGGAAATAGAACGAAAAGGCAGAAGCCTCGAACTTACGGGCGGGGGCTGCCCCGGGCAGTAGGGGCGGGGCTTTTCACCACTCCTGCGGTTTGAAAAAAATCGCGCAGCATACCGCTAATTTCCTATCTTTCCGGTACAATCCATTAGCCGATGCCTCCACTGCTTCGCATACTGGCTGCCCTGGCCCTTCTGTGGCCGGCTGCCGCTCCTGCCTCGGTAGGCGCACCCCAGAAGGTGTATACCGGCGTCTACCTGATGAACATCTACGACCTGAACATCAATGAACATTCCTTTTACGCCGATTTCTACCTGTGGTTCAAATGGAAGGGCGAGCGCAGCCCGATGAACATCGAGTTTGTCAACTCTCTGGAGAAATGGGGGTTTACACAGGCGGATTTCCACGAGGAGCCGCAGTTGCTTCCGGATGGCTACTGGTACAACGGCATGCGGATCGAGGGGCGCTTCTACCACCCCTTCAGCCTTTACGATTTTCCCCTGGACCGGCATCAGCTGGACATTCACATCGAGAGTGTCGACTATTCCCAGGATTCGCTGGCCTACCTGCCAGACAGTTCCGGCGCCTTTATCCGGGAGGCGTTCCAAATGCCCGGCTGGATCATCGAGGGCGTGAACCTGGAATCCCGCACCAACCGCTATCAGAGCAATTTCGGAGAGACGGGCGAGGAGGCAGCGGCTTTCAGTAATTTCACCTTCCGGCTGTCTATCTCCCGGCCGCTCAACTATTTTCTGCTCAAGCTGATGCTGCCTCTGCTGATCGTGATCATGGCCAGCCTGGGCGCCCTGTTCATTTATCCTTCTCAACTGGACGCCCGCATCTCTCTGCCCATCGGCGGGCTGCTCACTGCCGTTTTCCTGCAGCAATCCTACAGCTCGGCACTGCCCGATGTGGGGTATATGGTGCTCATGGACAAGATCTACCTGCTAACCTACGCTCTGATCGTTTCCATCCTGCTGCGGGTGATCTGGGTGGGCAACAGGCTTAAGCGGCAGAAAAACAGTGGCCTTGCGCGGGGAGTGAAAAAGATAGACCGGCGCATGGCGGGCCTTTTACTGGCTATTTTCACTGTTGGCGTCCTTATTCTGCTGTGGTAAGCCCGGGCAGCGGCCATCCCCGTACATACTTTAGGCCAGTCTAAACAATTTCCGATTTCAAATTGTAAATAATAGGCTGCAGCGTGACAAGAAGCTTAACGAAGCTCTTTTCCCGGCGCAGAGCGCCTGGCATCCGGGACACCGCACAGAAAATACTTGTGAATTAGGCATAAAAGACTTAACTAGATAAGCCTGCCCTTAATGAAACGGGTGGGCTTTTTTTTGCAGCGCCTGACATTGAATTAACCAAAGAATAAAGAGACATGATTGAAAACCACGTCAAAAAACACGAAATGAAGAAGTGGGGCCGCCAACTCAAAGGCGAGAACTCCTGGACCATGTTCAAAGTGATTTCCGAATTTGTGGACGGCTTTGAGACCATGAATAAAATGGGGCCTTGTGTATCTATCTTCGGCTCCGCGCGCACCCGGCCGGAAGACCTTGCCTACAAGAAAGCCGTAGATATCGCCCGCCTGCTTACCGAAGCCGGCTATGGCGTAATTACTGGTGGAGGCCCCGGCATCATGGAAGCCGGCAATAAGGGCGCGCACATCTACGGCGGGCGTTCCGTAGGCCTCAATATCGACCTGCCCTTCGAACAGGGCCATAACCAGTACATCGACCTGGACAGCAACCTCAGCTTCCGCTACTTCTTTGTGCGAAAGGTGATGTTCGTCAAGTACGCTCAGGCCTTCGTGGCCCTGCCCGGCGGCTTCGGCACCATGGACGAACTCTTCGAGGTGCTCACCCTGGTGCAGACGCATAAGATCACCAAAGTGCCCATTGTGCTGGTCGGCGCGGAATTCTGGAGCGGCCTTAAAGACTGGATCCGTGATACCATGCTGGAGCGAAACAACAACGTCAATTCCGAGGACCTCGACCTCATGCCCATTACGGATGACCCCGAGGAGGTGGTGCGCATCATCAATGACTTTTACGCTGAAAAAGGAGAAGAACTGAGCCCCAATTACGAACTGTAAATCAAGGGCTTGGGAATTATTTCGACTTTTTCGACGAAAAAAAAAAAGGCAGGCAACCTATAGGGGGGGGTGGACGTTCTAAACATCGAATGAAAAAAAGCAAATTCTCGCTATGGCAAATCAAATAGTAACTGAACCCAACCTTGCAAATATACAGGACCGCGTCATTGACCTGATCAGTTGGCGGCTCAATGTGCCTGCTACTCATATCCACCCCTACACCCACCTGCAGGATGACCTGCACCTGGACGCCATCGACCTGCTCCTCCTGATCGCAGAGCTGGAAAGCCGTTTCAACATCTACCTTTCTCCGGAAGAGGCAGAGGCCATTGAAACCATCCACGACGCCAGTTTATTTTTGCAAAAGTACGCCGCCTAGATATTCTTTCGTAACTTGATTGCATGTCTGATCAACGATCCCGCCAACTGGAAAATGTGGCTCATCAGTTGGGCATGCGATACGAAGCCGAAGATGAATGGGGGCTCCACACCATGCTCAAGGATTTCCAGCTGTTCAGCAAAGGAAGGCGCCCCCGCATCACGAACATGATCTGGCGGCAGGATGGCCTGCTGCAACTCGAAACCCGTATTTTTGACTATCGCTACACCGTTAGCACTGGAAAGTCGAGCCGCGTATTCAAACAGACCGTCTTTTTCGTCCAATCCAAAAAACTGGCCCTTCCCCAGTTTCTCCTCAAGCCGGAACACTTCTTTCACAAACTCGGGCAATGGCTGGGCCTGCAACAGGACATCGACTTCGAGCGCTACCCGCGCTTTTCCGAGCAATACCTCCTGCGCGGCGATGATGAAGGCTATATCCGCGCCAGCTTCCCGGAAGAGGCCATGCAGTTTTTTACCATCGAAAAGAACTGGACGCTGGAAGGCATCAACTACTACCTCATCTTCTACCGGAAGAACTACCTGATGCCTCCCTCCCGGATCGTCAATTTCTACAAAAAAGGCATGCACATTCACCAGATGCTGATGGCCGAAGGAATCTCCTGAAACTTATGCTTACTATTTCCACGCTCGATTCCCTGCAGTTGGAAGAGATCACTACCGCCTTCAACCGGGCTTTTGCCGACTATATCGTCTCTGTGCGGCTGACCCCGGCCCTTCTCTTACAGAAGATGCAACTGGAAAATATCCGCCTGGCCTACTCTACAGGCGCCTTCGCTGACGGGGAGCTGGTAGGGCTTATGCTTCACGGCGTCGGCAAGTGGAATGGCCAGGCCGCCGCCTACAATGGGGGCACCGGCATCATCCCGGAGTACCGCGGCCGGCGCCTGGTAAAAGATATGTACGGCCAGCTGCTGCCCGCACTGGAGAAGGCCGATATCCGAACGATAGTCCTCGAAGTGATCGATACCAATGAACGCGCCATCCGGGCCTACCGGCGCGTGGGCTTCGAGGAAGTACGGGAAGTGGATTGCTTTAAGGGCCGGGCCGGAGCCCTGCTCTCCAAAACCACCCCGGATGTGCCGGGCACAGTAAAGGTGCGAAGCCGGAAAAGCCTGCCCTGGGAAGCATTGCCTGCCTTCTGGAATTTTCAACCCACCTGGCAAAATGGCCTGGCCGCCCTCCGCCGGGGAGCGGGTATCCTGGCCTACCTCAGCCTGGAGAAAGGACAGGAGCTGGTAGCCTACGGCGCCGTCGCCCCGGATACTGGCCGGGTGCCGCAGTTCGCTGTGCATCCGCAGTACCGCCGGCAGGGCTTGGGCCGCTTGCTCTTCCATCATCTCCGCCAGCAGTCAAAAATGCCGCTTTCCATCCTTAACATCAGCCGTGAGGATGAAGGCACCCGCCTTTTTCTGGAAAAAATCGGCTTCGAGAAATACCTGGGGCAGTATGAGATGTGCTGGAAGCTTTAGTTCAGTAAGCAATCAACAGTAAGCCTGTATGCAGTTTGGCCGAATTGATTCCCAAAAATGGTAACATTCTTATTTTTATTGGTAACAAAAGCTGCAAAAAGCGTTAAGAGACAAATAAGCTTTTGTTAAATATTATTTTCAGCAGGCCATCGAGGGAAATAATTCGTCTATAGCTATAGAAAGCGATTGTCAGGCGAGGTGGAGGGCCGCTTGCCCCCACCATAAAAAAAACCGATTATGTTTCCCTTGCTCTATCTGGCTCCCTATCGCAGAGAGGACATGAAAGCACTGAAAGACAACATCGAGCGGCTGGAAAAGCTGGTCGAACGGAATCAACTGGAGGAGGTTTTCGACGAGCTGAAACCACTGGTGAAGTACACCGAATACCGCATCACCTCTTCCCTGCTGCTCAGCGACTTCAACGAAATTCAACAGGAAGCCCTGAACGGCTCCATCACCGGCGAGGAAGAACGGGTGCGGCTGGTGCAGATCAAGCGCTCGCTGCTGCAACTGCTCAACCACATCCGCAATACGCAGGAAGGCATGGTGGAGGAAGGCGAAGAGGAGATCGTTCAAATTACCCTGACGAAGAACGAAAAGGAGTTTCAGGCGCTGCTGGAACAGAAATTGTCCAAACAATACACCAACCTGGAGAAGATCTCCTCCGGCGATACGGCCATCATCTACAAGGCGGATAAGATAGACAACGTCACCCAGCTGCCCCAGCGAGTGGCCATTAAAGTGATCAAACCTTTGTCCGTGATCGATGATGAAAACCTGGAAAACATCCGCGAGGACCTCACCAAGGCCAAGCAGCTCTCCGGGCTGGATGGCATTATCAGCATCATCGACGTGGGCCTGGATGCGCCGCCCCGCTACATCGTCACGGAATACATAGACGGCATGCGCCTGTCAGAGCGCCTGGCCAAGGGCTGGCCCTACCAGCTCAAAGAGATCAGGGAAATGCTCTACACCATGGGGCGCGCCCTGCTGCAGGGCCATCAGGATGGTTTGGTGCACAACAACCTCTGGCCCTCCAACATCCTGGTCGATAAAAAAAAAGGGCCGCGTATCTCCCCTTTTCAGGTGATCAAGGCCTCCTACTATAAGCGCAGCTTCGAGCGCATCCGCCTCTTTTCCATGTACTGGAGCCCCGAGCAGGTCAACAGCGACCGCGCCACGCAGCTGTCCGACCAGTATTCCTTCGGCCTGATCGCCTTTGAGCTGTTCAAAGGCCAGCCCTTTTTCCGGGGGGGATCTATCCTGGAGATACTCCGCCGCCGGCTGGACTTTGATGAGAACCCCAAGCTGCTCGGCCAGGAACTCAAAGACACCCTCTGCCCACCGGCCTTCGCCCGCGCCATCAAGCGCATGCTGAACTACCGGCCGGAAGATCGTTTCCCGGATATGGAAGACGTGCTGGAGGAGATCAATAAGATCCCCGCCGGCAGCCAGCCGGCAGAGAAGCATCCGGAAGATGCCCTGTTGCGCCAGCTGCGCAACTGCTACAAGCGCTGCAGCCGCAAAGACGAGTTCTACACCGCCTTCTACAGCTATTTCCTGGAAAAAGCTCCCCACACGCGGGAGATCTTCGACCGGGCCTGGACCGCCCGCATGGCCAAAAGCAACAGGCCTGAAGACAAGATCTGGAAACACCAGCACCGCATGCTCGACCTGGCCGTGGAGCGCATGCTGCAGTACCCCAGCGTGTCTACCCAAATGAGCAAACGCCTGCAATCACTGGCCAAACAACACACGGCAGTGGGCGTACAGCCGGAAGACTATGCCACCTTCATGGAGTGCCTGCGCGACACCATCTGGGAGTTCGATAAGGAAAACTGGAAAAACTTCGAGGAACTGGAGCGGGCCTGGAAGGTGGCCACCGAGAATAGCATGCGGGTGATGAGGGGTGGGGTGGCGCGATCATCCTGATCACAGACCAATAAGGAGAACTGGAAAAACTTCGAAATTCGGGAAGGGCATCGCAGCTGTCCACTGAGAATTGCCCCGGGAAAATAAGGAAATTAATGGATGGATTGGTTGATTTGCCTCCTCTGCCGAAGATGGAGCGATTCGATAATTATATTATTTTTGAGCTGAAAATTGGATTATAGATCGAATCGAAACTTATTTTCCAACTTCATTGTTTGAGTAGGTATACTAAAATTTTAAAGGCATTCTTCATGCAATTGCATTTACCAGACGAGATTATTCTCCCTCTTGACCTTAGTGAGGAGGAGCTGCGCATGGAGCTTGCTATCGCTCTCTATGCTGCCAAAAAGATCTCTTTTGGTAAGGCACGTAAACTCGCCGACATAGATTGGTATACCTTTCGCGGAATATTAACTGAACGTGGCATACCCGCACATTATGATATAGAGGACTTTGAACAGGATATGGAAACTCTGTCCCACTTCCCCAAATGATGATAGTTATTAGTGACACTTCGCCAATCAGCAGCCTCTTTCTTGTTGGCCATATTCATTTACTTCCAAAAATTTTCGGCCGGGTTATTATTCCTCAAGAAGTGTTCTCAGAATTACTTATTCTCGAAACAGGTTTTGACCATGACCTTTCAAAGCTTAAAAACGCACCATGGTTAGAAGTTGGCCAGGTAAAGGATTTAGAAACAGTAAAACGCCTGAAAAAGGTCTTGGATGATGGAGAGTCGGAAGCCATAGTGCTTGCAAAAGAACTTGAAGCTGATTATCTCCTGATTGATGAACATGAGGGCAGGGAGGTTGCCACCGCCGAAGGACTGAAAATAATAGGTGTTCTAGGAGTACTTATACAAGCAAAAGCTAATGGCCAGATTCCTTTGGTTAGGCCAGTGATGGATGATTTACAAACCACCGCAAAATTCCGAATTAGTGAAAGTCTCTATCACCATGTCTTGGCTAAGGTTGGAGAACAGTAGTTCCAAAGCCTGAAGAATACCCTCCCCTTCTTTCAAGAAGAATTCATTGCACTTAATTTTGAGCCTCCTGCATCTCTCCGGGCCACTCTGTGATAGAGGTTCCGCCGAGGCCTGAACCAAGGAGAATAATCGCCAGCCCAAGCCCCTGCGGAATGCTTTTTACAACCCCTCCCCCTTCACCCGCTTCACATTATCATCGGGTATCCGGTCGATCAGATAGTAGTTCGGGTCAATGCCCGCCTCATGGGGTAGCTCCTCTACCGTAATGGTAAAATTCATTTCCGGCTCATCGATCAGGTGGCGCTTCCAGTAGAGGGTTTTGCCCCGCTCCTGCCCTTCCTCCGCTTCGGCGTAGATGCCGATGTCGATCCAGTCGTTGACCGGTATCAGCGTTTCCTTACCCAGGGTATCAGCGCGGAACTTACTGGCGTAGACATCGAAGGATACCTCATACTGGCCATTGTCCAGCTTCCGGTAGGTGGGCTCCTGCATACGGTTATCGAAGAGGGTAATGGTTTCGAACATATCGGTGATCAGGTACTGCAGGGAATCCGGCGTCCGGGCGCGGAAAGCATCCACCAGGTGGTGGGCGGTGGGGTAAGGCGGCGCATCGTAGGCAAAGGAATCGATCACAGCGCGCAAGGCGGCATTGACTGCCTCTTCGCCGATCATTTCCTTGAGGTAGTACATCACCACACTGCCCTTGCGGTAGTGGATGTACCCCTGGTTGGGATAAACCTCCATCAGCGGCTTCTCGCGCTCCGTTTCGGAGCTGCGCCCCCGCAGGTAGCGGTCCATTTCGTACTTCAGGAACTCCTGCATGCGCTCCCGGCCGTACTCCTTTTCCATGACCATCAGGGCAGAGTACTGCGACATAGTTTCCGACAACAGCGTAACGCCCTGCATGCGCGCGCCGATCACCTGATGCGCCCACCACTGATGCGCCATTTCGTGGGCCACTACGTAAAATACCATATCGATGTCCTCCTCCTCATCGATCTGGGCGATGAAACCGATCCCCTCCGAATAGGGCATGGTGCCCGGGAAAGCCTGGGCGAAGGAAGCATAGCGCGGAAACTCGATGATGCGCGCCTGTTGGTGCTTGTATTCCGAAAAGTTCTCCGTGTAGTACTCCAGCGAGCGGCGGATGGAGCGCAGCATGTTCTCCACATTGTACTCATGCCCTTTCTGGTAGTAGACTTCCAGCTGAATGCCGTTCCACTCTTCCTGCGCCACTTCGTAATCCGCGGAAATGAAAGAGAAGAAAAACAGCGAGGGGTGGTCCAGGCGATAACGGAAATAGCGGCGCCCGCCTTCCTCCCACTCCTCGACGAGGCTGCCCGGCGCTACCGCCAGCTGATCGGCGGAAGTGCTGATCACCGTCTCGCAGGTGATCCAGTCGGAATTGTCGTCCAGGTAGTGCTCGTCACATTTGGCATCGCACTCCCGTTGCAGGGGCGGCACCAGTTCCTGTTCCGGCAGGCCGTACTTTTTGCGGTAGCGCTTTTCGGAGAGCTCCCGCCCGGCATCGTAGCCCAGTTGCGGGGTGATGTTCTGAGTATTGAAGAAAGAACCGTTCGGCACCACCTGGGTGAAGCGCACGTTGTTCTCAAAGCCGCGGGTATCCAGCAGGGCGGTATAGCGGAACTGTATGGTATCGCCCGGCGCAAGTGGTGGGGAAAGGGTGTAGCACTTCACCTGCTGATCCTCGTTTTCGAAGGCCAGCTTGGCCCGCTCGATGTCCAGATCCAGTTCGATGCCGCTGAAGGTATTGAGGAAAAGGGTGTCGATGGGGCGGTTTTCTTTGTTGGTTAGGCTGAGGTTGCCGGTGACTTTCAGGTCTCGCTTTTCCGGGTAGAGGTCAATGGTGTAGTCCACATGCATCACCGTCGGCTGCAGCAAGCCGCGGTATTTTTTGTATTCCTTCTCATATTCCGCACTCAGCCGGCGGCTCTCCTTGGTGGTTTTGTAAGTATTGAGCACCTGTGTATTGTAGTAGACGAAGCCCGCCATCAGTACCCAAAGGCCCAGCAGGCTGAAAAGTACGGGTTTTGAGCCGGCCTGATGGCGCAGGCGGGCGTTGTACCAGCGGTTGCGCACCGAGCCTATGTTGCCACGCACCCAGAATAGGGCGGCCAGGGCCACCAGCAGCAGGGCGAACAGCAACCAGTAAAGGCCAAACCAGCTCAGGCCGGGAACGAAAGGCCCGAAGCCGTTCATATCCGAATAGGTGTAACCAGGCAATGAGCCATAGCGCAGCATCAGGCTCTGAATGTCCAGCGGCTGCCAGATGAAGGCATTGGCGATGAGGAAGGCCACCACCGCGAAATAGGCCAGGTACTTGTTGTTGACCAGGGTGTGCAGCAGCACCGAAATTATGATGATGAAGGTGAATTTCAGCAGGTCGATGCCCAGCATCTCGGCGGCGTATACGCCGAGTTCGTATTTATGGTAGCCCATTAGGGTTTGCGCCACCACTCCGGTAATTATGCAGGCCAGTTGTATGGCCACAAGCAGGCCCACCATGGCCAGCACCTTGGATACCGTAGGCACCCAGTTGGGATAAGGCAGCGAGTCGTAGATCTCATCCACATGGGCGTCGCGCTCCTTCCAGATCAGTGCCCCGGAGAAGAAGATAATGATGGCCGCCGTAAACAGATACATGGATCCCTGAATGTAGTTGATGATGTTGTAGGTGACCGGATAGAGCTTTAGCCCGTAGGCATCCGTGCTGTAGTAAAGTGCGAAGCTCATATTGACGATGCCGAAAAACAGGATCACGATAAAGGGCGTACTTTTCACCACTCCCCAGAAGTCTAATTTAGCCTGGCTCCACATCTGTTTCCAGTGGGTGGCGTCGCCGAAGTGTAATTTTACGGAGGGAATGGGTTTCAGGGCAGAGGGTACGGCTTCCAGTTCTGCCTCTTCTGCTTCCTGCTTGCCCTTCCGTTTACGGCTGCGCGTTGAAAAGGAGAAGGTGAAGTACGTACCCAGCCAGATGAGCCCGGCCACGCCCAGCCAGATCAGGCGGTTGGCCAACATCATGCCTTCCAGGCCAAACACCTGGGTGTTCTTATCCGAAACGGTCCAATATTTGGTGAGCAGCTGAAAGGTGTTCAGGCCAAAGGGGTCCACCAGCATGGCCATCTGCTCGTTGTCCAGGTCGGAGGTCAGGTTGCCGGCAATGGCGTAGGCCACCAGTACTGCTATAGCGCCAATGAAAGATGCGATGGTGCTGCGGGTAAGCGTAGCGATAGCGAAAATAATGGCGGCGATCAGCAGCGTATTGGGAATGCCGAAGATCAGCAGGCCGTTAAGGTGGGCACTCCGGTAAACGCCGCCCATCTGTTCTGCCTCCACCCAGGGCGCCAGCCCACCAAGTAGTATGGCAATGGATATGCCCAGCAGCGGAATACAAGCGGCAACGGCCGCTCCCAGAAAGCGCCCCAGCAGGTAGGGGAATTTCTGCAGAGGGGTGGAAAAGATGATCTGATGGGTATTGTAGTTAAAGTCCCGCAGGGCCGAGCCCTGCATAAAGGCCGTGGCCATGAGCAGCATGATGACCGACATGTTGGCGTACATGCCCAGCACCACATGCGGCGCGTTCTTGTGGATGCTGCCGTACGACTGCCCGATGGTGACATCGTCACTGGTAACGGCAAAGAACACCAGCAGGACGTTGATGAACAGAAAGACGTAGATCATCGGCCGGCGCAGCCAGTATTTTATTTCGAAGGATAGGATGTTTCTTAGCATGGTTTGAAAGGTGTTGCGGTATTTCGGTGTTGAGGTGTTGAGGTGTTTCGAGTATTGGTTCCCACTTCCGACTTCCGACTTCAATTAAGTTCAAATATCTTAGCAAAAAACACATCCTCCAGGCTGGCCTCGGCGGGCACAAAGCCGTCATCCGGCCGTTCATCGGCGAAGATGTGGATGAGCGGCTTGCCGCCCACCAGCTTGGTGGAGATCACCTGATACTCATTCTTGTAGTGTTCCAGCTCCGGCTTGTCTATGGATTTTTCCCAGACCTTGCCGCTGATGCTGTCCAGGGCCGCGTCGGGAGCGCCGGTGTAGAGCAGTTCGCCCTTGTTGATGACCGCCATGTTGGTGCAGAGCTCTTTGACGTCCTGCACGATGTGGGTGGAGAGGATGACGATGACGTTTTCCCCGATCTCGGAGAGCAGGTTGTAAAAGCGGTTCCGTTCGCCGGGGTCGAGGCCGGCGGTGGGTTCATCCACGATGATGAGCCGCGGCTCGCCGATGAGCGACTGGGCGATGCCGAAGCGCTGCCGCATGCCGCCGGAGAAGCTGCTCACGGCCTTTTTGCGCTGATCGTAGAGGTTGACCCGCTCCAGCAGGGCATCCACCAGTTCTTTGCGTTCTTTTCTGCTGCTTACCCCTTTGAGCATGGCGATGTGGTCCAGCATATCCTGTGCCGATACTTTGGGGTAGACGCCGAACTCCTGCGGCAGGTAGCCGAGAATGCGCCGTGTCTTTTGTTTTTCTTTCAGGATATCCAGATCGCCCAGGAAGACGCTGCCCGAGTCGGCATCCAGCAGGGTGGCGATGATGCGCATCAGGGTGGATTTGCCGGCGCCGTTGGGCCCCAGCAGGCCGAACATGCCGGTGGGAATGGTAAAGGAGACGTCCTTCAGGGCTTGTGTGCCGTTGGGATAGGTTTTACTTAGGTGGTTTATCGTTAATTCCATGGTCCAGGTTTATCAGGTGGTTTACAGAAGATGGCGGTAATGATAGGGAAAAGCGTACGGCTACCGGAATTGATTAGACGACAGGAAGGTATGGTTCGACAGAAGAAAAGCATTCTCAAATAAAAGTAGCCGCCCTTTGGCTAAAGAAATGGATGGTTTCGTGCAGTCTTTAGTATTTTGGGATGTCTTTGAGTTTGCTTCCCTGTTCCAGTTACACTCGCGGGCCTGGAGATCCGCGCTCCAGGTACCTAAAAAAATGATACATGAAGATCCTGCCCAATAAAGACCTGCATTACGCTGATTTCAAGCTCATCCTGCGCTCCTACCATCCGGGGCGGGCCATGCCCCTGCATACCGATGAAGCGCCGCGGCTGAGCATTGTCTTATTTGGAGAACTGGAGGAAGAAACCCTTCAGCAGCGCGCCCGGGGACCCGCCTTCAGCGTGGTGGCCAAGCCGGAGGCCATTTCCCACCGCAACCGCTTTGGCCCGCGGCCTACCCGCATCCTGTCCGTCGTCTTCAAGGAACCCGAAAACCACCCTATGAATAAGCTGCCCGCCTGGCAGTGGTTTCACCACTGGGAAAACGCCCGGGAAACGGTTTGGGAGATAAAGTAGATCAAAGGCTCCAATCCATTTTCAACAATAGAAACCGGGGGATGGCCTCTACCGAGGAGCGGGAGAAAAAATAGGCATCGTTCTGCACTCCACCAAAAGAGCGGGTATTGAACAGGTTGAAGGCATGCA
>CAYVVK010000121.1:0-3682 GCA_964454855.1 uncultured Phaeodactylibacter sp.
ATGTTGTAGCCGTCGCCGTGAGTCAGGCCGAGATCGATATTGGCGAACATATCGCGCCCCAGTTCAATGGCGTTATTGGGTTGGCCGCAGCCCCCGCCTCCATTGGGTTCAAATTCCCATAGGTTGGGCTGGCCCTGAAAGCCTTTGGTATCGGTCTCCATGTACACCTTGTAGGGTTTGTTGTGGAAATTGGGGTGCCCGGATTTGGAACCGAACTTAAAGAAATAGGTGCCGGCGCCCAGGCCCGTGCTGCCGCCAATGGGCAGGATGATCCAGAAGCGGTCGGAAGGGTAGGCGCGGTCGCCCGCCTCTATCTTGTTGAAATTCATATTGCGGATCCAGCCGGCCACAGCGGGGTTTTCCTCCGGGGCGCCGCCGTCGCGGTGGTTGTACACCACATCGGCCACCGCCTTGATACCTTTGCCCTGGAAAGCGGTGATCAGCGCATCCACATCAGCGCGGGAGCCGAAGCCGGTAGGCCCCTGGCCGTATTCCCCCAGGTCGAAGAGGTCCTTGGGGGTCGTAGCCGTTGCTGCGGCTGCCGAAGGAAGCGCGGGAGAGCGGCGGCAGCCAGACGTGGGTAAAGCCGGCATCCGACAGCTCCTGGGTTTTGTTTTCCAGGTTGTTGGCCCAGTTGGCGCCATCGGCGGTCTTGGGGTAATCCCAGTACCAGCCCTGCATCATGAAATCCTGGCCCAGCAGGCTCAGGGGCAGGAGAAAATAGGCCAGAATGGCCCAGTGTCTCAAATTGGGTATTTGATTTTGCATAGGAACGGAATGGTTTGATGAAACAAAAACTGCATTGTTTCCACTTTGGCCAGTTGGATCAGGGAGTTACAGTTTGAGAAACAGGGAGGGTAATGGAAATGCTGAGAACCTAAAAATAAAAAAAGAAATGGTTTTCCGAGATATATGTAAAAAAATATTTTTTGGAAAGTAGGGGCAGGGGCAATATAAAGAGCCGCCCGGCGGATTGGGGCCGCCGGGCGGCCAGGCTTCGAATCAATGCTGTTGGCCTGCGATCAGAATGCTCGCGCCACGATCACTCCCTGCCCACCACCTCCGGGTCCGCCAGCGACTTCATCGTGTCGATCATATCGATCAGCTCGCGGCGGTAACCGTTGGGGTCTTTGCCTTTGGCGCCTTCGGCCAGTTTCTTCACATGAGTATAGGTAGCTTCGCCCTTGAATTCCGAATCGCGCAGGAGCAGGCCGAACTCGGCCACAGCGGCGGCCCAGCGGAAGTTGTCGCTGGATTCGTCCAGCTCGGAACCTCTGTCGAGTACAGCTTGTTCGATCAGCCGGCTTTTTACGCCATCCGGTTGCTTGTAGCGCAGCTTGATGGTGCATAGCTCTTCTGATCTCGAAGCGGAAGGCTTAACGGTATTCTCCTGGTACTTCAGCTCATCCACCTGCGCCAGGTGCGGGCTTTCCACCCCGGCGGGGATGATCTCGTAGAGGGCGGTGACGGTATGGCCGGAGCCCAGTTCGCCGGCGTCCTTCTTATCGTCGTGAAAATCTTCGTTCTCCAGTACGCGGTTTTCGTAGCCCACCAGGCGGTAGCCGCGCACTTTGGTGGGGTTGAACTCGATCTGCAGTTTGACGTCCTTGGCGATGGTGAAAACGGTGCCGCCGAATTCCGACACCAGCACCTTTTTGGCCTCGCTGATGTCGTCGATATAGGCGTGGTTGCCGTTGCCCTTGTCGGCCAGTTGTTGCATCTTGTTGTCCTTGTAGTTGCCCATGCCGAAGCCGAGCACGGTGAGGAAGATGCCGCTCTCGCGCTTTTCTTCGATCATGCGCACCATTTCGGCATCGCTGCTGGCGCCAATGTTGAAATCGCCGTCGGTAGCCAGGATCACGCGGTTGTTGCCGCCTTTCACGAAGTTTTCCTTAGCGGTTTTGTAGGCCAGCTGAATGCCTGCGCCGCCCGCGGTAGAGCCGCCGGCCTGCAGTTGGCTGATGGCGTCCTTGATCTTTTGTTTGTCTGCACCGGAAGTAGGCTCCAGCACCAGGCCCGCGGCGCCGGCGTACACGACGATGGCCACCTTATCCTGTTCGCGCAGCTGGTCTGTCAGCAGCTTGAAGGACGCCTGCAGGAGGGGGAGCTTATTGGCATCGCGCATGCTGCCCGACACGTCGATGAGGAAAACGAGGTTGGAGGCCGGCAGGTTCTCCATGGGGACCTGTTTGCCCTGCAGGCCGATGTGCAGCAGGCGGTGATTGGGTTGCCAGGGGCAGTCCGAGATCTCGGTGACCACCTCAAAGGGGTGTTCGCCGGAAGGCTGTGGGTAGTCGTAGTTGAAATAGTTGACCATCTCCTCGACGCGGATGGCGTCTTTGGGCGGTTGCTGGCCGTTTTTCAGGAAGCGGCGCATGTTGCTGTAGGAGGCGGCGTCTACATCTATGGAGAAAGTAGACAGCGGTTCTTTGGTGGTTTCGAAAAAGCGGTTCTCGGTGATGGGGCTGTAGTCTTCGGTATTCCAGTCGGGCTGGCCGTCGCCGGTGCTGTAGCCGATGGAGGAGTAAGGGGTGGGCGTAATGCCGGCGGGTGCTTGTCTGGAAGCTATGCTGAATAAGCGGGGGCTTTCATAGGCGATATCTGTTTTACGGGCTTTTTCACCACGGGAAATGACGGCCTCTTCCAAAACCTCGCCTCCCGGCCGCATTTCCACCCGGATGTCGTCGCCGGCACAGGCTTTTTCGATGGTTTTGGTTTCATAGCCGATATAGCTCACTTCCAGTGTGGCGCATTTCTGCTGTAGTTCCAGCGTAAATTTCCCGTCTGCATCCGTTACGGTTCCATTCGATGTGCCTTTTTCCAGTACATTGGCGCCTATCATCGGGCCCTGATTGTCGGCATCGATCACAATGCCGGTAAGGATATGGGTTTCAGAAGCGGTAAAGCTGCTCTGGCTCAGGGTGAGCAGGGCCGCAAAGCCGAGAAGGAAGAGAAAGTGTTTCATGATGGTGGTTTTATGGTATGATGCGGCGAGCGGGCAGATTACATAAATGGAGGATTTTTTTCTTGTACTCAGGCAAACCAGCCAGCCGCTCATTTCGGCACCCCCAAATACTAAACTCGCTTGACATATTGTTCAGTTTTTTTAATTTTGTACTGGTATACAAACACTTACGGAGTAAACGCTCCGGGAAAAACCCATACACCCAATGAAGACAACACCGCAAAAGCTGTACCTACTGTCCTTTTTTCTCCTGTCTTTTTTTATCGCTCCACCCCTCTTTTCTCAGTTTGAACTCAGCGGAACCGTCCGGGACGAAAGCGGCCAGGCCCTGTCTTTCGTAAATATTCTGCTGCTTCAGGCAACCGATTCAAGCCTGGTAAAAGGCGACGTCAGCTCTATGGACGGCCAATTCCGGTTTACGGGCATCCCCGCCGGCTCCTACCTGCTGGCGGCCAAGATGGTCGGCTTTCAGACGGAATACCAAACCATAGAGCAGGAAGCCGGAAAAGTGGAATTGCCGCCCATCACGCTGCGTGAGGACGTGGCCACCCTCTCCGAGGTAGAAGTGGTAGGCCGAAAGCCGCTTTTCGAGCAGAAAATGGGCCGCCTGGTGATCAACGTGCAAAACAGCGTGACGGCAGCCGGCGGCACCGCCCTCGATATTCTGGAGCGCTCGCCGGGGGTATCCGTCAACCGGCAGGCGGGCAATATCCTGAT
>CAYVVK010000121.1:3692-12523 GCA_964454855.1 uncultured Phaeodactylibacter sp.
AAGGCCACCGAGGACGTGCTGGTGGTGGTGGACGGCAAGCGCAGCCGGGTGAGCATCGATGCAGTGGTGCAGATGCTGCGCGGCATGAGCGCCGGCAATATCGAAAAGATAGAACTCATCAGCAATCCGCCCGCCCGCTTCGAGGCGGAGGGTAATGCGGGGGTGATCAATATTGTGCTTAAAGAAAATACCCGGGAAGGGCTGAACGGCAACTTCTCGGTGTTTACTGGCTATGGCCTGGCCGAAAAATACGGCGGCAACCTCAATTTCAACTACCGCAGGGACAAGCTCAACCTATTCGGCGATTACTCATTCCTATGGGATAATAACCCGCAGATATTCTCTAATTTTCGCCGCCTGGATTACCAGGGTGCTGTCGTGGAAACAGATGCCCGCTCGGAGCGCGACCCCGTAGACCGCAACCACCGCGCCCGCCTGGGCATCGACTATCAGCTGAGCGAAAAGACCGTAGTAGGCGCACTCTTCGCCGGTTATGACACCAAATGGGACATGCTGGCCTTTAACGACATCTACACCACGGAGAACAACAGTTCAACCTATACCCGCTTCCGAAACGAAGAGATCAACAACTGGCAGCACCTGATGGGCAACTTCAACCTGCAGCACACCTTCCGCGAGGGAGAAGTGCTGAGTTTTAATGCCGATTACCTGTACTATCAGGATGACAACCCCCACAAATACGACAACCAATACTACGACGCACAGGGAGAGCTGTTCTTGAATGAAAAAATGCGGATCAGTAAATTCACCCCTATCGATATCGGCGTGGGCGCCATAGATTACAGCCGCCCGCTGGGAGAAAACGCCAGCTGGAGCACCGGCATAAAAGGAACCTTCTCCCGCTTCGAAAATGACGTGAGCGTGGAGCGCCTCCTGCAGGGCGGCTGGGTGGCCGACCCGGAATTCACCCAGGACTACAGCCTTAAAGAAGATATCGCCGCGGCTTATACCTCCTTTGACCTCAGCCTGGGAGCCCGGCACAAGCTAACGGCAGGCCTGCGCTACGAATACACCGACAGCTACCTGAGCTCCGGTGAAGAAGCGATCGTCGACCGGGAATACGGTTACCTCTTCCCCAGCTTTTCCTATTCTTTTGACCTTGATGAGCATAATACCTTCCAGGCTTCCTACAGCCGGCGCATCACCCGCCCGACCTTCAACGACCTGGCGCCCTTTGTGATCTTTATAGACCCCACCACCTATTTTTCCGGCAACTCCGCCCTTCAGCCGGCACTCACCGACGGCGGCCAGCTCAGCTATAATTTCAAACAGTACTATCTCTCCTTCCAGTACAGCCACGAGGAAAGCGCCATTGCCGGCTTTCAGCCCTCCGTTGATCCGCAGACAAACCGGCAGATCTTTGCCGCCGCCAACCTGGACAGCCGCAATACGGCCAGCCTGCTGCTTTCCGTACCCGTGTATATCTCCACCTGGTGGGAAATGCAGAACAGCCTGATGGGTGGCTGGCAGGAAGCCAGGGGTAATGGCATTTACACCCGCCAAACCAATGTGCGCTTTACGTCTGCCCAAACCTTTAAATTGCCCAAAGATTTCACGCTCGAGTTTTCCGGCTTTTACCAGTCGGCCTTCCTCTTCGGCCTGATCGAGTTCGGAGCGGCAGGCACGCTGAACATCGGCCTGCAAAAGCGCCTGAGCAATGGCGGAGGCACCCTCAGCCTCTCCTTCAGCGATGTGTTCTGGACCAACGGCTGGTTCTTCGATGCCCAAATTCCGGAACTCCACCTGGATGCTACTTCCGACTTTCTGCTGGAACCCCGCGTATTTCGCCTTACCTATAGCCGGGATTTCGGGAATAAAAAACTCGAGGGCGCGCGGCAGCGCAAGACCGGCTCGGAAGCGGAGCGGGGGAGGGTGAATTAGTTGATTGCCGCTAGGCGGCTTCAGTCCGCCCAGTGGCTATTATTTGTCTCTCCGGGGCAGAAGCCTCCATTTACCTTGGGGGAAGCACATCATCCACCGGCACGCTACCCAGCAGGGCGCTTTCCAGCGTTTGCCCGGCTTTGTATATATGTGCCAATTGATAATCGTTTCCGAAGGGGTTGAGGTATTGTTCCAGCTGTTGTTCGGGAAGGTTGATGATCCAGTATTCGGCGATGCCGGCAGCAGCATATACCGGCTTTTTGATATTTTGGTCTTTGGCGAGAGTGGTATCTGAGACTTCCACCACCAAATGAATATCCTTCGGCCCGGGATGGCCGTCGGCGTAGAAGTTTTCCTTGCGCCTCAGAATGGAAAGATCGGGTTCGGGCTCCGAATATTCGTCAATCACTATGGGGCTTTGCACGCGTACGATCACCGATTTGCCGAGCAAGTCCCGGAAAAGTTCGTCCAGGCGGTCAATACAGGAGGCATGTAGGTCTTTGGAAGGGCTCATAAGCAGGATTTGGCCATTCAGTAATTCTACGGGGGAATCTTCTTCCAGGATGCCTGCATCTACCAGGCGATGGTAATCTTCCACTGTCCACAAATAGAGATCCAGAGCCGTTTCCGATGGGTTCGTCATGCTTCAAAGATAAGGTTTTCAATCCTTCCTTCAAAGCCACCGACATCAGATCCCTACGGGATCGCCGGAAACGCCCTGCTCATTGGCTACCGATATTGGATCCCTGACGGGATTGCCGGGCATGCGCCTCACTGCTATCAGCCGCCGAAGCCCATGGGCGAAGGAGGCCTCACTGCCCACTGTTGAGCGTAGCGAAACCCGCCCCGGTACGGGCCTAACTGCCCACTTCCTCCTCCACACTAAACACACTTTTCTCCCGCCACAACATCGCCAGCGCAAAAGCGGAGATCAGGTGCCACACGCCCCACCAGGCGGCGATCATGGCCATGCCGCCCAGCCCGTTAAAAAAGTTGAAGATCAGGATAAGGCCGAGGCCTGAATTCTGTATGCCCGTTTCTATGGAAATGGCGCGGGCATCAGCCTGGCCCAGTCCGTTGCCTCTTGCCCACCAGTAGCCCATCAGAAGGGCAGCCGTATTGTGGACGAGCACCAGATAGAAAACGATGTGCAGGTAGTTGGCGATGTTGTCGAAATTGCTGTAGATGGCTATTAGGACGAAGCCGATGAAAATGGCCATGGAGATCATCCGCACGGGGCGTTTGATCCGGGCCGTCAGGCGAGGATACTGATGGTGGAGGAACATGCCGATCAGGAGCGGGATAAGGATGAGTTGTACGATGGTGCCGACCATGTCTGCCGGGGCTACAAATATCTCCTGCCGCAACGGCCCCGAGCCGGGAACCAGTGGGGAAAGATAGGTGAAGTACAGCGGCGTGACCACCACCGCGCCTAGGGTGGAGACCGTGGTCATGAATACGGAAAGGGCGGAATTGGCGTCGGCCAGGTGTACGGCGAAGTTGGACACATTTCCGCCCGGGCAGGCTGCAATGAGCAGCATACCCAAAGCGATGCTGGGGCTGGGGCGGAATAAAAAAATGAGGCCCAGGGTGAGCAGGGGCAGCAGGGCCCATTGCGATATCAGGCCAATCATCGGCAGGCGGGGCGTCTTTAGAAGGGCCCGAAAATTGCTGACGTTCAGGTCGAGAGCGACGCCGAACATCAGAAAGCCCAGGCAGATATTGAGGAGGAAGAGCTGCTCCGGGTTGAAATTGATCACTACGCTGTCTATTGGCTGCATTTATTCATTGCTCGGTCGGGGCGCAAGATAAACAGAATTACGGAAAAGTAGTGGTGGCGGGCTCTGTGGGAATGTAGCGCAGAAAAAAGAAAAAAATATTCTCAGATTTTAAATAAAATTATATGACTCACCGTTAATACCAGAAATTTACCCCAGCCTTTACCCCGATAGATACAAATGAAAATATTTTCCCGCTGCCATCGCGAGATGGCCGGGAGTGATATTGTTTACTCAAAAACCGATTTTTATGGACAGAAGAACTGCTCTTACCCATTTGTGGGGTAAGGGACAGCGGCTTGCCGTTGCCCCTTCCGCCCCTCCCATCAATTCCGGGCTGGCGCCTTATACCGGCCCCTGGGCCTTTCAACAGGCGGCACATTTGTTGCGAAGAGGAATGTTCGGGCCCACTTACCCTCAGCTGAAGCGAGCCGTAACGGAAGGCCTGGATGCTACCCTGGACCGCCTCTTCGAGAACCGGCCCATGCCGGAACCTCCGCTCAATTACGACTATCCCGATGACTCCGATGTGCCCATCGGGGAAACCTGGATAAATGGGGTAAACCCCTCTCCCGCGAATGGCCTGTTCAACGTATCCAACTACCGGCGGCGCAGCCTCAAGGCCTGGGCCATGGAGCAGATCTGGAGGGAAGGGGTTTCCATTCGGGAAAAACTCACTTTATTCTGGCACAACCACATTCCCATCGCTGCCATCCTGGACCCCAAGTTCGCTTTCCGCTATTTCAACCTGCTCCGGAAACATGCCGTGGGCAACTTCCGGGAACTCATAAAGGAGGTGACCATCGACCCGGCCATGCTCCGTTACCTGGATGGCAAGTACAACCGCGCCTCAGCCCCCAACGAAAACTACGCCCGGGAATTGCTGGAACTGTTTACCATCGGAAAGAAAGCCCAGGAAGTGCCCGGAGACTACGGCAATTACAACGAGCAGGACATATGGGAGATCGCCCGCGCCCTGACCGGCTGGCGAAATTACGGCTACAACTACCATCCTGATTACACCAATGGCGAATTCGGCTCGGAATTCTTCCCCGGACACCATGATACGGGCGCCAAGCAGCTATCCCACCATTTCAACAACGCGGTGATCAACAATCAGGGGGATCAGGAGTACGCCCATGTCATCGACATCATCTTCGAACAGGCGGAAGTGGCCCGCTTCATCTGCCGCCGCTTGTACATGTGGTTCGTATATTACGAGATCGATGAAGAGGCCGAAACCAAAGTGATCGAGCCCATGGCTCAGATCCTGCGGGATAATGACTACGAGATCGCCCCTGCACTGCGGGCATTGCTTTCCAGCCAGCACTTCTTCGACACCCGCTTCTATGGGACGATGATAAAAAACCCTGCTGATTTTATGTTCTCGGCCCTCAAAACCCTGCGGGTGGGCTATTCCGGGCAGCTGGACAAAAAGTACGATTCCTGCCTGGCCATCTTCAAGCTGCTGCAACGTATGCAGATGGAGTTTTTCGACCTGCCTGAAGTGGCCGGCTGGCTGGCCTATTACCGAGAGCCCCTGTATTACCGCCACTGGGTAAGCGCCACCACGCTGCCCTTTCGCAGTGACGCCATGTATGAGCTGGCCAATGACGGCATCCGGCCCGACCAGGGCAACGGCACGCCTATGCGCGCCGATGTACTGAAGCTGATCTCTACTTTCGACAATCCCGAAAACCCCGATTCGGTGGTCAGGGAGTTTACCAAAATGCTGCTGCCCAAACCGCTGACAACGGAGCAATACGCCACCCTCAAAGATATCCTCCTTTCCGGCCTGCCCGACTTCGAGTGGGCAGAGGAGTACGGCGCCTATGCCGATGACCCCGACGGCTCCGGTATGGCGGGCTCTATTGAAGCCCGCCTCCGAAGCCTGGTCGGCGCCATTCTCAGCATGCCGGAATTTCAGCTCACCTGACCCCACACTCGATTGTTCACCATTCCAAAAACCGTATCAAAAAATGCAAAGAAGAAATTTCCTGAAAAATATGGGCGCCACCGCCCTCAGCGCTCCCTTTTTACTTAATGGTGTCGGCCTTTCCGCCATGCCCAAACCCTGGTTTTTCACCGGCCTCAATGACGATAACGACAGAGTGCTGGTACTTATCCGCCTCAACGGAGGCAATGACGGGCTGAATACCCTCATCCCGCTCGACCAGTACGGCAACCTCCACAACGCCCGGGCCAACATCCTGATCCCCGAGAACAAGATCCTGGGCATTACGGATACCCTGGGCCTGCACCCTTCCATGAGCGGCATAAGAAGCATGTTCGACAGCGGGAAGGTAGGCATCGTGCAAAGTGTGGGCTACCCCAACCAAAACCGTTCCCACTTCAAATCCATCCAGATCTGGAATACCGGGCAGCCGGAACAGGCCGAACAGGGCAGCGGTATGACCGGCTGGCTGGGCAGGAACCTGGATTCACGCACGCCCGATTTCCCCATCGGCTATCCCAATGGCGAATACCCCGACCCCTTCGCCATCACTATGGGCAACCAGGTGTCGGAAACCTGCCAGGGCCAGGCCGCCAACTACAGCATCGCCCTGAACAACCCCTTCGCCCTGGGAGAACTGGCGGAATGGGGTGGCAGTGACTTCCCCGGCACCCTGTACGGGGACGAACTCCGCTTCCTGCGAGATCAGATCACCCAGTCAAACGCCTACTTCAGCCGCATTGAGGCGGCGGCCGAAAGCGGCGACAATACGGCGGAATATCCGGACACCACCGTGGGCCAGCAGTTAAAGAACATCGCCCTGATGATCTCCGGAGGCTTAAAGACCAAGGTCTACGTCATCACCCTTTCGGGCTTTGATACCCATGCCCGCCAGATCGACCTCAACAGCCCGCTCACCGGCAGGCATGCCGAGCTGCTCACCCTTATCTCGGAAGGGCTGTACAGCTTCCAGCAGGACCTCTTCCAGCAGGGCCTGGACGAGCGCGTCATCGGCATGACCTTCTCGGAATTCGGCCGGCAGATCCGCTCCAACGCCAGCAACGGCACCGACCACGGCACGGCCGCCCCGCTATTCCTCTTCGGCTCCTGCGTCAACCCCCGTGTGCTGGGTGAGAACCCGGAGATCCCCGATGAGGTGGAACCCCAGGAGGGCCTGCCCATGCAGTACGACTTCCGAGATGTTTACGGCTCCGTGCTTATGGACTGGTTTGACACGCCGGAGGCCAGGGTGCGGGAGATCCTCTACGACGGTTTCCAGCACCTGCCGGTACTCAGCATCTGCGACCGGGTAACAGGCACGGAAGATCAGGACGGCCCGGCGGAGATCGACACCCGCTCTTACCCCAACCCCTTCCGGGAAAGCACCACCATAGCGTTCCATTCGAAAAACGAATGGGTGCGCCTGAGCATCCTGGATGCCCAGGGCCGGGAGATCGAGGTGCTGACGAACCGGCAATTGTTGGCGGGAGAGCACCAGCTGCGCTTTGACGGGCGTGGGCTGCCGGCGGGGAATTATTATTACCGACTGGTGATGGAGGGGCGGCAGAAGACTAAGTTGGTGGTTAAGGTGAGGTGAAAAAAGCAGGCGAAATCTTCGAACAATTCCGCCTGCGAATCACCAAGGGCGCAAGCCCTCAGATCAAACTGTGTCTCTGTTTGGGATTATCAGGGTATACAATAGATGATTACCCTGCCGGCGGGAAAGGTGACGCAGGGGGAGAGGTTTTTTTCAAATTTTTTCAGGGAAGGACGGCCGCGCTGAGGACATTTCCCTCTTTATCCATGCGGATGAAGATCATATCCTCGCGGCCACGGCTGGTGTAAGGAGTGCCGTTGATGATGGCGGTGCCGGAAAAGTAACCGGTGACGGCGATCTCGCCTTTGGGGTTGATGTCAATGCCGATGCCTTGGTCGGTATCCTTTAGGTCCAGGGAGCCGCCGGCCTGCATGGCCCATTCGAAATTACCGTCGGTATTGATCTTGGTAACAAAGAGGTCTTCAAAGCCCTGGCTGATCAGGACGGTGTCTCCAAACCGGGCGGTTTCGTAAAAGCGGCCGGTCACATAGGCGTTGCCTTTTTCGTCTACGGCGACGCCACGCCCTGTATCCCATCTTCCCCGGCCGCCGGCCGCCTGAGCCCAGAGGAATTCCCCGTCCGGGCTGCATTTGGCGACGTACATATCCCAATCGCCGGCTGCTGTGATCTGGTGGGAGCCAAAGCGGGCGGTGCCTCTGAACTTACCGGTGAGGTAAGAGTTTTGCTGGTTATCCAGGGCTAATTCCATCAGGTCGTCATGGCCATCGCTGGAAATGCCGGCGCCGCCCTGCCGCACCCAGAGCAGCCGGCCGTTGGGGCTGTATTTGGCCAGGAAGATGTCGCGGCCGCCGTAGCTTTGCAGGGTAGTATCTCCGAAAGTGGCCTCGCCGCTGAGGTTATGGTGGCCGAAGTAACCCCCGAGATAGATGTTCCCTTCGGCATCGGTATCGATACTGCTGGCATGTACCATATAAGTGCCGGTAACAGCCTTTACCCAGATCAGGCTGCCGCCCTGAGTATATTTGGCGAGAAAGAGGTCTTCATTAGGGCCTCCCGGGGGCAGCGGGACGCCCTCCAGTGTGGGGGCGCCGAGATACATGCCGGCAGCAATCACATTACCCCGGGCATCTGCTGTAATGCTGTGTCCTATGTTGCTACCCGTTTGTTTGTGAGCGATGCGGTTTCCTCCCGAGTGGCTCACCCATTGCACTTTACCTTCGGCGGAGAGGCTGGCGATGAAAAATTCGTTCATTCCAAAATCTGCTACGGCGCTGGAAGTGATGATGGTATCCCCGAAAAAAGCCGTGCCGCAAAAGGCGCCGGTGATCAGAATATTTCCATTAGGGGCCAAGGCCAGGCCTTTTCCCTTCTCCCACTGCTCGAGGCCTCCTATTTGGGTAGTCCATTGATATCCCCGGCTGAGGTGATAGGAAGTCACGAATATGTCTTTCCCTCCCCAACTCTGCAGGGTGTCTTTGCCAAAGGCCGCTTTTTCTTCAAAAACACCGATCATAGCCAGGCTATTATCCCCAGTCCATGCCACCGAATAACCCCGGTCGGAAATACGGTTGGGGGAATCTCCCCCTGCCTGGCCGGGCGCCTGCCGCGCGAGGCGCTGCCGGCCCGTGGCGCGGCGGCC
>CAYVVK010000122.1:0-8421 GCA_964454855.1 uncultured Phaeodactylibacter sp.
AAATAAGATTTGGCGCTAATATAACTCTTTCAAAGAACTTAACAGCCCTGCCCCCGGCCGGCAATCGGCGGAGGAGATCGATACTGTGGTACAGCCCGACATCAGCATCATCTGTGACCCCGAAAAGCTCGACGAGCGCGGCTGCCAGGGCGCCCCGGACTGGATCATAGAGATCCTCTCCAAAAGCACAGCCTCCAAAGACCTCACCGAAAAGTACGAACTCTACGAACACGCCGGCGTACGTGAATACTGGGCGGCCCACCCCCATGAAGGCACCCTGCTCATCTACCGCCTCGGTGAAAACGGCCGCTACCATCTGCTGCGCCAAACGCCTTTTGTGAGTGGAGAAATGGCGCCCTCCGGCATCTTCCCCGGCCTGGAGATGAACCTGGGGGTGGTTTTTGGGGAGTGAGGGTTTATAAGTAATTTATCGGTCAATTTTAAGTTAAGTATTCTGAAGTTGATTTTCGTAATTAAAAGCTTCCAATTGTTTCACCAGGTAATCTCTCGCATCTTCCAAGGCATTGGCACTTTCTGAATTAATGATTAAATAGGCAGCGGCTGGTAAGGTCACGAACGTTTCGGCCCCATCCATAGACTCCTCAATCACAGGTTTGGCTTTTTCGTCTTCAGTCAGTTTTGCTCGAATACTACTGGCAATTTTATTGGCATTGTCGCTTACCGCCACCGCCAGCGTTTCCATCAAACTAAAGGTGCGAGCCTGATTAGAGGTAATTTTCCAGTTTACGATTGCTTTGGCTATAGCAGGTATCCAGGCGTTTCTGATTTCACTAGGGGCGGTCAGGCAAGGACCAAAGACGTTTTCACTCTCCATCCATCCATTAACTCTCAATTCTTTTTCTACCTCCCCAGATATTTCTGGTTCATAAGGATTTATGGTCACCGAAAAGAGCCTTCTCAGGTCTATGGCAATATCCTGTACGAAAAGGCCTGTCGCCCTTTTGTTGTCCGGTATCCATTTTCTTCTGAGGCTTCTGTCTTTACCCTCCAGAAGAGCCTGGATGGCTTCATCGTTAAGCGCGTTGCCTTTCTGGTCTCTTACAATGATTTCGTTATTAGGCCGGTCACTGCGGTCGAAGGAAAGGTTTTCGCTGTAAGTTCCGGCGAGCAGCGGATGCAGAGCCCGCATTGCCGAAATAGAGAGTGGGCTTCTCCGCTTCAATGTTTTTTCTTTTCCTCCTTTTCCGGCTTTCATCCAGCCGCCAAAAAGCTGGTCTGCGTAAGCAGGATTACAGGTGCCAAATACTTCTCCCTCCTTTAGCTCTCCTTTGCTGGTAACATCCCAAAGAAAAGTAGTAGGCGATCCTGGAGTATTAAGAATACTGTTCAACGAATCCAGGAGAGAACGTTTTACCTGCTGCCCGCTCGAATAGGGTATGGACTTCCTGAATTGAGGATCGTAATAGGTTTTCTGTCCGTCCTGCACGCAGAATACGGTATGCTCCGCTCTTTTCAGCGTTCTGATATAAATGGTATTCATGTTAGTAAGAATTTTTTATGGCTTTAAGAAATACGTTCCTGATAGGCGTAGTCGAATTTGAGCAGGAGAACAAAATAAGCAAAGTCTTCCTGGCTCATAAAATGAACTCTGTCGCGTAAGCCCTTGATTTTTTCTACAATTTCCAGGTCGACACTGTCGTCTTTGACAATCTCAATAAGGGCTTCTAAGAATTCTGTTTTTCTCTTGGTGGCAAAGAGTTTTTTCTCCAGCAGGTTAGTGCGGTCTCTTTTTCTGGCGCCTTCCCTGTATTTTACCAGCGCGGCGGCAACTTCTCGGGTATAATCCGAGATCTCGGTTTTATTTTTCGAAATCATAGCGGTTAACCAGGTTTTATAGGTTCGATAAGTGATTACATTCTCTTCATCTTTTTTCAGGATATCGGCCTTTCTCTTTTGATAATCTTCCTCGGCCTCGCCTCTTTTTTGCTTTAGCGTAGGTTTCGCCAATTTCAGGTTGGAATCATTTGCGAAGTATTTAGCCAGGTTTTTGGGCTCCAGTGCCTGAAGTCCGATATTACCCAACTCGCAGGCCCTTTTGATGTGTTTTCCGTAAAGAGCTTCGAAGTCGGATTGGTTGGTTCGATAGTTTTCTTCACCGAATAGCTGCTGGTACACTTCATGTATTCTTCTTCCATTTTTCAGCTGAAAAGGGATAAAACCTAGGGTCTTATTGGTTTGGCCAAGAGCAAATACATATGCCAAGAGATTTTCGGAAGGAAAATTATTGGACAGGCTGAAAAATAATCTGGACCAGTCAACGGTGTTGGCTTCGATTTTATCTTCACTGATAGAAAATATATCCCGGGACACCAGTTCATTGAAGTCAAAATCATCTCTGAAACGCTTTCCGTATCTATAGGTAAGCCATTGTCCGTTCCAAGTAGTTATCTGATTAGGACGGAGTTTATCAAGGACCGGGTCATTCAAATACTTTCGATATATTTTCCAGCCCTCGAATGTTTCATAGGTGGTCTCAGGATCATCAAATAGCAGTGCATAACCTCCTGATACGCCTAAGGCTAATGTTCCACCAATCCAAGAAAAGTAAACTTCTTCCTCGGAAAGAGGGAATTCTATATCTGTGACCAAACCTGAGGTAGTGGCATATTCTTTAACTTCCGAGGCTGGATAACCAATGGCGATACTGGCATCTCTTTCTCCTCTTTCTACCTTTTGATGGAACTGATTGAGGTTTTCTAATCGTTCTTCGGGCTCAAAAAAGGGCCTTTTCTTGCTGATACCCTGCACAAAAGGGGAATTCTGTGCCCACATTAGATACTTCTTATGGTCAAAAAAGATCTTGAACAATACCTCATCAAAGAATTCTCTGGCGGAATAATCCTTGCCGTTACGGAGGTTATATTCTTTCAAAAATGTTTTTCCAACAGTAGAGGTAAACATAGCTCAGCAAAATTGATCGGATTCATTAAATTTTTTTTCCTTCAGGGCCTCTAGTAATAATCCTATCTCATCATCATAGGCATTATTCGGTATGATGAACGGGCAATTTCCTTCTTCTAACCTTTCCAGATGCTTGACAGAAAAGTACCTGGCGGGAACTTCCAGCTCCATTCTCTTCTGGTAGGGAGCATCGAGATAAGCTCCTATATCGTCTCTCACGATACACACTACGCTGTCAATTTCAAGTATTTCCATCAGCCAGGCATGGCCATTTGTAAGTGGTGAGATGGACCACTTTCCATTTTCTTTATAGACAGCATGCTCTTCAATCTTCAAGAAGTTGATCTCGTTGAATACAGCATCGATCTTTTCCTGAAGGTTTTTCTCATGCAAAATTTCACCATCCGGTAATATATCATAGCTGCGTTTGAGTGTAGCAAGCTCATACGGCCTGGCTTCCTTTATATTTTCCGGGGGAGCGATGATGTAAATCGGTTTGGTTTTACCAATGGTGCTTTCATTCCTTCTCCTGTTGACCCGCCCAAATCTTTGGATCAGAGCGTCTAACGGGGCACATTCTGTTATCATTAGGTCAAAACTAATGTCGAGGCTAACTTCTACTACCTGAGTAGAAACTACTATGCAGGCTTCCTCGGAGGTATTGAATTCTCCGGTTGGTTCTCCCGCATCATTCAAGCCGATCAGCCTTTTCTCCTTGTCCTTACGATCTTTTCTTTTGAACCGGCTATGCAGGAGAAGAGAAGGGATCGAAGGATGAGCCTTTTTTAAGCCTTCGAATATTTGTTGAGCTGTTTTTACCCGGTTGCAAACAATCAGGATTTTTTCTCCTGCATCTACAGCATTTTTTACTACTTCGTCAGTTTTCTGCCATTCCTCAATTTTAAGTATGGTATGGCGGTCATAAGCGTCTAGTTCCTCTTCAGAAAGCTTAGTTTCCAGAACGTTTTCGGCTCTTAGGATCGCCTTAATTTTGTTGTATAGGATCGTCGGCATGGTTGCTGTTCCTATATGTAAGCGACAGCCGATCTTGCTCAACACACCAACCAGTTTGAGTACGATAGCCTGTGAAACTTCCGAATAGGTATGAACTTCATCTAAGATCACATCGCAACCTTTCAGGTCTAGGATCATTGCTTCAAAACCTTTGCTTCCGAATGCTATACCTGCCATTTGGTAAGGAGTTAGCACTTTTATCGATGTTCCGATGTGCTTTTGCAAGACTATGTCCTCTCTGTCTCCGTCTTCTACTTCAATTAAAGAAGACGCGGCATGCAATACCTTGATGTTTAGGTTGGGGTTGTTCCTTTTCAGGTCTTTTTGTAAACGGAAATACATGGCATTGATAGATGCCTGAAAAGGGAGGGTGTAAAACACCCTTCCCCGGCAGCGGCGAAATAGGAAATCGGTTTTTCCCGCTCCGGTACAAGCTACAACGATGGAATGAGGTTTTTCAGAATCCGCCGGATAGTAAGACAGCGGATATAAGGGATGTTGTCGATTAAAGAAATCAAGGTTGGGTTCAGTAAACAGAGGCTGGAGTTTCTCTTCCGTTTTACGGATCATGGCGGACGCAAAGTGATCCGCGCCCATTAATAGGCCACGCCATTCGGAGAATCCACGTTCCCGATATTTATCTTCACAGAATTCAATTACTTGTTCGTAGGCAGTTTTTGCTTCTGGCAGCGAAATGGGCCGGGTAGAAATGCCGAAACACTGTAAGATATTCAGCGCGATAGGGCTCCATAATTCCCATTCTCCCAAATGGAAAGCCAGGTTGTCCGGCTCACTCTCGTCGAGGTCCAGTATACCTCTGTTCTTTTTATCCCTGATCATAGACTTATGATGAGCGATTATCATTTCGATCACCGTATCCTGCAATTCGGGTTTAACCAATGGCAGGAAAAATAGCGAGGCGATTTCGTGGCGGAAAGGTTGGGCGGGTTTAACGTTTTTCAACTGCCGTTGGAAAACGGGATGTACCTTGCCTATGTCGTGAAAAATGGCACCGAGCTCCGCCAGTTTGAGAGGATGCCCGGTAAAAGAGGCAAACTTTTCCGCCGCTGTCTTTACATGAAGCAGGTGGTCGTACAAGGTGGTCCATTCCGGAGCTCCTTTTGCCTTTATTTCAGGATGTTTGTTCATTAGAATGACTTTACAGGGTGGCCTAATACTTTCAACCATCCGAACATTGGCTTTCCTTCATCAAATCGGTTGTATCCGACCAGGAAAGAATTGTCATTTTTCTCAAAGATCAGCTCGTATCCGGCAAAGCGTTCTTCATCAGTGTCGAATTCGTCCATAGTGGCAACCTGAATTTCCTGAGGCAATAATATATCCTCATTTCTGGCGAGGCAGACATGTTGCCTAAAAGCAGTCTGTGCTTCTTCCTCCCTTTCGAAGGCCAGGTAAAGCACGGGGTTTAAAAGCACACTTCTTGTAAGGATTGAATAATCTCTAACGATGGTATTTTTTTTGTCTATTCTTTTCGTATTCCAGCCTCGGGGCTGAATTTGCTCTTGTTGAGCAGACATTTGATCATAAGCGAGCCTGTGGCGTTTGATCTTATATATTGAATAGGGTTTGGATAATAACTCTGGAAACAGTTTCCTTTCCATGCCTGCGACTATGGACGGCGTCAGGAACTGTTGGCTGAATGTCTCACTATCCCGCACTGCCGTCCAGGGCTTGATAAATCCAAAGGAGCCCGAATATTTGACTACATAATATTTCATATTGCTTTCTATTTTAGTGCCCCGAACCCAATTCCTGTACTATTTCCGATCCCCACATCCCAAGCAAAAGCAATAGCCTGAGAGTCGCCTTCCAGGATCACAGGGCAAAAAGAAGCTTTGTTCCGTATTCCTTTATAGGTGATGAGCTTTGTTTTGACGTTGTGATAACTATTATCGAAACGGGCAAGCACAGGCAATTCTCCCAGTCCTGCCTTTTTCAACTTGTGCCTCAGTGTTTCTGTGATTAATAAGTCGGCATCTGAGTCGGAAGGGTAGAAGAATTTCACTTGTCTGTCTATGGTCCTTTTGATTAGGATGGGGCTATCGAGCAGGAACCTTTCTTCCTCCCCAAAAGGAGGTGGCTCTCGAAGGATTATTTCTCTTACTTCCATGCCAAAGTTGATGGTTGGCTGGGCTCTGGCTCCGTAAATGATCCGCCTTATCATGTCTTTGGATGGGGAACTGATAAAAAAGGTGCTCCCTTCTGGAAAATCCAGCCCTGCGCCCTTTGCTTTGCCTCCCTGCAACCAGGAAAGCGAGTACAGTGAAATGTCGTCATGGACTTCATTTTCTCCCAGCCAATCGTGCAAGGCGCCTACCAGGTATTGCTGGTAGTTGAAAGGTACTAACTCCCTATTCGATGTGGTTTTTAGATAGACTCTCATCTTTTCATCATCTATAATAAATTAGTATTTCCTAGTTGTTTTCATTCTCAAAGGTATGTTGACCCCCAGGGGCCTCACCACCCCACCCCCAAAAAAGGCGGAAAAAAAGTGGGCTAAAGAGGCTAAACATCCAGCATTTACAGGATATCTGGCGCGTTCATTATTTTTATACGGGACGAAAATCGCAATGTTTCATCCGAGGGTGGGGTGGTGGCCACCCTTGCTTCAGTGTATTTCTAGCGTTATCACTCTTTGACGATCCCTTAAGAAAAATGGCTATCCGCATTTAGTACGATTAAGGAACTTCTTTGAATAATTACAAACATATTTCAATTCCATCGTGCGGATAGCCTTGAGTTAATATACTTCAAGAATCCCCATATCATCATTTCCAATAAACTGATATATCAACCTATAATTTTCACTCAGTAATTTGATGATGTATTTAGTTGGGACATTACCCGTTCTCAACCAGATTATTTTTGGTGGAAACCCCTTTAAACTTTGGATACCATTAAAATCCTTATCTTTAGTAAGTATATGTAATTTATGATCTAATGCATATTGCCATATTACCGGGTCGTCTTCCTTTTCAAGCCCAACATCTACTACATGTACTATTTCTTTGAACTTTTTATTTAGTTCTCTCACCAATCGTGGAGAAAGGTTATTATCAATTAGTAGCATTTTGATAGAGGTTAGGTAAAAATTTTTGAAAAAAGATCATAGTTATGATGTTTATGGTATTCTTTGAAGTTTCTTATCGATCTGAATCATTACTAACATTGGCAAATTTAGTTTAAAAAAGGATAAAATCCAAGGACACATCAAAAAAAGTTAATTGCTCTAGATATTAAGCAGCACCTTTCAACGCAGTAGTTCTATTCTGTTCATCAGCCGCATAAGCGAGTGCGGCCAGAATATCCTCCCGCTGAAGCATGGGGAAATCTTCCAGTATTTCTTCTATTGTCATTCCGGAAGCCAGGTAGCCAAGAATGTCGCCGACGGTAATGCGCAATCCCCGAATGCAGGGCTGGCCGCTCCTCTTGCCTGGTTCTAAAGTGATGTATTTTCTGTAATCCATTGCTTTCTTTGTATAAACAATAAATTTACAAATTTTAGCTGATTATTGAAAGCTACTATAACAAAGATAAATGAAAAAATCTTGGGACCGGTATTTCTGGAACTCAGGCAAAGTCAGAGAGGTGCACCTGTTCCAGTCTAATAGACTTGGGCGGAATGCCAAAAGAAAGCTCAGCCTGTTCCTGCATGATGGAGAGAAGGCGGTAAGAAGCTTGCAGGCGGCCTTGGTTGAACAGTTCGTTGGCGGGCTGTTGCTGCCTGGTTTTTTCTGCTCTTTGTTTGATGCCATCCACGGGTTTACAGAGGAGTGTTTTGGCGGCTTTCAAAGTAATGGGCTTCGAGGTTTGGCGATATGGATTGCCTGTAGCAATAATGTCAGTTAAGCCAATATCCTGAAGGGATGATCCGGCATCAGTAGCCAATTCCTGAATGAGCAGGAGCGCATGGCAATATTCATGCAGAAGGCCGGCTCGAAAATCTTCTCCGCCTTTCATTTGCTGGATATCCTCCTGCAAGATGGGAATTAGGCCTTGGAGGTAGGCGAGGTATTTATTGTCCATGCCATTCAATTCTGTCGTTTTCAAATATACTACTTCTTGGCAAAAGCTTCAAGTGCTGTCACTATCCTGTCCTCCTGTCCCTAGAACCGCATCCGGCTAACCTCCCTCCGCAGGTGCTCCTTCAAACGCTCCGGCTCGATGACTTCCACGATCTGATGATAGAATCCCAGGATGAAATTCGTCAGGCCGTAGAATTTGTGGTTTACCCGCGCCTGGAAGTCGTAGATGTCCTTCTCGGCGGCATCCTCCTGTATGTAGGCCTTGGTGGCCGGAAAGCGCTCGATCAGCTCGTTGTAGGCGCCCACTTTCAGGCGCAGGTGCACCATCACCTGCTGGTCGTCGACGATGCGGAAAGGGTCAGTGGCGAGGATCTTATGTTCCTTCTCATGCGCCCAGGGGTGGTCGGTGATCTCGATGCGCTTGACGCGCGAGAAGCGG
>CAYVVK010000122.1:8431-12484 GCA_964454855.1 uncultured Phaeodactylibacter sp.
GGAAGTGCCGCAGCTTCTGCTTGTCCACGTCGAAGGCGTGCAGGATGTCGTCTTCCGCTTTGGCCTCGAAGGGTTCCACCAGCCGGCTGGCCACCACATTGCTGTTGGAGGAGCGGTAGTCCACCAGTACGGCTTGTTGTTTTTGCTCTTTGGCCTTTTCCAGCAGGTTGACCTTGGTGAGGTAGGGCCGGCGCAGGTAGTTGTGTTCCTTTTGGCCGAACTCGATCAGGCTGGCCAGCCGGCGTTGCAGCTTCTCGAAATCCGGGTTGCCGGGCTCCACCTCGCTCAGTGCCCGCTGCAGGCGCAGTTGGTCGCCTTCCGATAGGTCGAGCAGGCTTTTCAGTTCTTCAAAGGGTTTGTCCGCTTTGAAGGCGTAGCGGTGTTTCTCATTGCGGTCCAGCCCAAAGCCCGCCGTTTTGAAGTCCTCGAAATCCTGCTTGATGGTATCGGCATGCACGCCGTACTTTTCCGCCAGCTCTTTCCGAGTGTAGCGGTAGGGCTGTTCCAAAAGGGCCCGCATGACCTTTAGCAGGCGCACCTTGTAGCCGTATTCGTGTTCTTCTGCCATAGATGATCATCTTTTAATTTAATTTCCGGAGTTCTATCTTTCCTTGGCGTAAACTTCCCCTCTTCTCAAGCCCTTCGGCCCTGTACCCCAGCGTCGGGGTGGGGGGAGTTCTTATTGCATCACCCGCACGGCCCCAAAACCCAGCGCATTCTCCCCGCCAAAACCAGCCAGCAGGCCCAGGCGCACCAGCTCGGGCGCCGCCGTCAGTTCAAAATCGTAAAGGTAGCCGATCACTTTGGTCTCCGCCGGCGTGAAGGCTTTGATACGGATGCCCTGTTTTTTAGGCTTGTCCGACAGCAATTGAAAGCCCAGGGGGCTATTCATATCTATTTCTTCTATCAGCCCGTGTTTCCGGGCCGTAGCGTATTTGTCCTTCAGGTTTTTGAAAAAGAAATGCGCGTACTGCTCATCGGCGGGGTGGAGGTACTGGTGCTGAAGTTTACCGTCCTTGCGCAGCTGGGGTTCGCTCACCAGAATAGGGGAGGTAGCATGTAGCTTGTGGGTGGCGCCCTTTATTTCCGGCGGCGGCAGGGCCTGTACCTCTTTGACCACCAGGCCTAGCTGGCTGATGCGGTCGCCCAGCTGAAGCTGCTGTTCTTTAAACAGGCCCAGGATCATTCCCTGGGCGGCTTTCTCCACCAGGAAGGACACCACGAAGGAGATCTCGTGGCTGTACACTTTCATGCGGTCGCCCAGGATCTCATAGCGGGGCGGTACGTAGAGGTTCGAAAAGGTAAATAGCTTGAAGCGTTTATTGCCGGAAACGTACCCTTTGGAATGCAGGAACTGCCCGAATTCCGAATCGGAACTGCCGATGAGTTTGTATATCCAGGAGCTGAGCTCATACTGGTAGGAGAGGGGGAGCAACTGCCCGGGTTGCTGTACCTGGAAGGTGATCTTGAACTGCATATCGCTTTGGTTGCCCCGTTTTCGTAGGGCGGGTTTGGAAAAAATGGGTTTGCGTTTTTGTGTCGTTCCCAATGGGCAGGCCGACAATATAACAATAATTTTTCAAATCGGATATGGAACGACGGGCTGGTTTATTAACAGCTGTAAAGGGTAAAATCAAAATTAATGGCCCGAGGCCAAACCAATCTACGGCTTTTTTTGGCCTGAATTCAGATCAGCGGAGGAGGAGCACTACTCAGGCAAAATCAGAAAGCTCCAGCCGTTCCAGGCCGATGGATCTGAGGGAAATGCCAAAAGAAAGTTCAGCCTGTTCCTGCATGATGGAGAGGAGGCGGTAGCAGGCTTGCAGGCGGCCTTGTTTGAAGAGTTCGTTGGCGGGCTGTTGTTGCCTGGTTTCTTCTGCTCTTTGTTTGATGCCCTCCACGAGTTTACAGAGGAGTGCTTTGGCGCCTTTTAAAGTAATGGGCTTCGATGTTTGGAGGTATGGGTTACCTGGAGCAATAATGTCAGTTAAGTCTATATCCTGAAGGGATAATCCGGCCTCAGCCGATAATTCCTGAATGAGCAGGAGCGCATGGTAATATTCATGCAGAAGGCCGGCTCGAAAATCTTCTTCGCCTTTCATCTGCTGGATATCCTCCCGCAAGATGTGGATAAGGCCTTGGAGGTAGGCGAGGTATTCGTTGTCCATGCTCATCTGTTTAAAAGGATACATTCCGGGATTTCTTTTGAGATAAAATGCTGCCTTCCACTCTTCAGAGAATTTGTTAATGTATGGGTTTTCGGTTAAATGTTTCAAGGTGGAATTTTATTATTTTCAAATATATTAACTATTGACAAAAGATTCAAGTGCTGTTGTTCCTTTAAATCCGGTGGTTGATATTGCCGGAAATGTTATAGTTCTCTGAGCTCGGTGTAATGTATATTCACAAGCCTGCGGCTTGCCCTTAGTTTTGGACAGCCTGCCCGTGAGGCACGGCCGAGGCAGGGATTTACAGGATTTACAGGATGCAAGCCCGACATTCAAAACAGGATTCCTGGCCTGCCCTGTGGAATAGTTGCGGGACAATTTACATGGTGCCTGCCATCCGGCAGGCGGTTTACAGGATTCCTATAAATCCAACCTTATGATTGTGAAGAAATCCCCGCTCGCCATCTTGCTTAAATGCCACCGCTCGATAAAAACTAAAACGCCGCCGCCAGGCAGCCTAAACCGGATAGCGCCTTTGCGTTGCTCTTATTAAAACGCCGTTTCGTTCGCGAGCCAATACTGTTTGTACTTATAATAGCAGGCCCGCCCCGGTACGGGCCCGTACCGGGGCGGGTTTCGCTGCGCTCAACAATCCCCCCAAACGCCTAAGAATAAAGCGTTTCAGCCCTGCTGCCGAAGCAGTATTAGTAACCTAAACCCGTCCACCTACTCAGTAGGCGGACAGAACAATATAACAATATAACAATATAACAATGTAGCAACCCCACCCAAACGCCTAAGAATAAAGCGTTTCAGCCCCGGCTACCGAAGCATTATTAGCAACCTAGATCTTTCCACCTGCTCACTTCACCTCCAGCTCCGTCTCCACTTTTTCCCCATCCTTCTCGACCACTACCTTATACTTCCCTTTGTAAAGGTACGTATGCCCATCCTTAGCAGGCTTCACCTTCACCGGGCGCTCGTCCTTTTTCCGGTCCTTGTTCAGGAGTTCATTATACTCCTCCAGGATTTTCTCGCTGATGTGAAGATCGTACGAAAGGTAGTTCAGGCCTTCTACACATTCCGCCTCGAAGGTGCGCAGGAGAATGTCCTCGCCGGCGGTAATGGATACGCTGGCCTTGCCCGCCGTTTTGGCGTAGAGCGGGATCTTCACCTCCGGCGGATCCTGTTTCCACCAGCTTTCCGTATCGCCCCAGCTGGAGCGGTAGCGGATGGATTCCGGAGAGAAGGCGTGCAGCGGCTTGGCCATCAGCTCATCGGTGAGCTGCTGCAGTTCTTTGACGCTGGCGATGTAGATGGAGCGGCCGTGAGTGCCCACCACCAGGTCTTTGGCCTTGGGGTGGATCACCAGGTCGTGTACCGCTACGGCGGGCAGTTGGTTGTTCATTTGCATGAAGGTGGCGCCGCGGTCGAGCGAGACGTACAGGCCGTGGTCGGTGCCCACGTAGAGCACCTCCGGGTTTTCCGGGTCTTCCTTTATTACATTGACGGGCTCCAGCGGCAGGTCCGTGCCGATAGCCTTCCAGTTGGCGCCGTAGTCTTCGGAGACGTAGAGGTAGGGCGTGAAGTCATCCCTTCGGTAGCCGTTGAGGGAGGCGTATACGCGGCCTTCTTCGTGAGCGGAGGCCTGGACGCGGCTCACCCACATGTCCTGCGGCAGGCCGGCGGTGATGTTGAGCCAGCTGTGGCCTCCGTCGCGGGATACGTGCACCAGGCCGTCGTCGGAGCCGGTGTAGAGCAGGCCGAATTGCAGGGGCGACTCGTGAATGCTGGCCAGCGTGCCGAAAGGCACATCGCCTTTGCGGCCGCCTTTGGTGAGGTCATCGGAGATCTCCTTGAAGTCGTCGCCCTGGTTCATGGAGCG
>CAYVVK010000123.1:0-1361 GCA_964454855.1 uncultured Phaeodactylibacter sp.
AACAGCGCCAGCATCGTTACGCTTTCCCAGCCTACGCCTGCCAGGCTCCGCTTCTGCCGGTGCAGCAGGCCCATCCGCAGTACGCCCGCCAGAAGGATGCTCAGGGAGAGCAGGAAGTTCTGGCTTTGCCCCACCTGATGGTATATAGAACCCTCCACATAAGCGATATCGGCAAAGGCCAGGAAGAGCATGTCAAAACTATTGCCGCCGATGATGTTGCCGAAGGCCAGCTGCGCGTGCCCGTCGTAGGCAGCGGTCACCGAAGCCGTAATGCCGGAAAGCGAAGAAATGGCCCCAAGCAGGATACCTCCAACCAGGGCTTCTCCAATGCCCGTCAGGTCTGCTGGTTTATCTGCCGTGCGTGTCAGATAGGTTCCGGCGACGGCAATGACGGCCGCCAGCCCGAGAAATGACAGAATCGCCAGAGGAAGGCTCAAGGTATTTGGATATTTGGTGAAGTAGTCATCTAGAGAATGGCTTCCGGGGGTATAAGTTCGCTGAATGGGGACGAGTGCCGGATGTTGGTGGCGATTGAAGGCCCGCAATGCCTCCGGAACCCTGCCTGGTGTGACAAAGTGGGAATATTTGTGGGAAAATGTAGATCTTTTTTAACCGAAAAGGAATCCTTAACCCCTTTTTTGTCACCTATATAGAGATGTAAATGTAATTTATTTGATGACATATCGCGTGTTAGAGCTGTTATGTGGAGGCGGCAGGAACTTTTTTGCCAGAAATGGTGGTAAAAAGTGGTAAAATGTGTCAAAAAGTAATACATTTGAAAGGAATATAAGGTATAATAGTGGAAGTCAAACAGTTATTAGGCGAATATGAGTGCAAGATCGACGCCAAAGGGCGCATGCGGATGCCGAGTGGGCTGATCGCCCAGCTCGGAGAGTCCGGAGCACATACCTTCGTCATCAACCGGGGTTTCGAGCAGTGTTTGATGCTCTACCCGGAAACTGTCTGGGACCGCATTACCAACGAGATCAACCAGTTGAACCTGTACAATAAAAAGAACCGCGATTTCGTACGTTACTTCTATCGCGGGGCGCAAAAAGTGGCCATGGACAGTGCCGACCGCATCCTGGTCTCCAAGCGCCTGTTAGAATATGCAGGGGTTGACAAAGAAGTGATCCTGTCGGCTTACAGCGACAGAATTGAAATTTGGGCTAAAAACCAGTATGAAGAACTGCTCGAAGAAGAGCCTGCCGACTTTTCTGACCTTGCAGAGGATGTGCTGGGTAAAGCAAATGGAAACCCTGCGGACTGATGGAGTACCACCAACCCGTATTGGCCACCGAAAGCGTAGATGCCCTGGCGGTAAAGCCGGGTGGCACCTACGTGGACGCTACCTTCGGCGG
>CAYVVK010000123.1:1371-12439 GCA_964454855.1 uncultured Phaeodactylibacter sp.
CGCGCCTCATCCTGGAAAGGCTGGGGGAGGAGGGGCGGCTGCTGGGCTTCGACCAGGACGAGGATGCTCTGGCCAATGTGCCGGAGGACGAACGCTTTACTTTCGTACACCACAACTTCCGTTTTCTCAAGCGCTTTTTGCGCCTGCACGGCATCAAAAAGGTAGACGGCATACTGGCCGACCTCGGGGTTTCTTCTCATCAGCTGGACGTAGCGGAGCGCGGGTTTTCCTACCGCTTCGATGCCGCGCTGGACATGCGGATGAACCAGCAACAGGAAAAAACGGCCGCCAAAGTGCTGAATACCTACAGCACCGGCGAGCTGCAAAACCTCTTCAGCGAATACGGAGAGGTACGCAATGCCAGAACGCTGGCCGAGCGCATTACCGGGAAACGCGAAAATCGCCCCATTGAAACCATCGGCACATTCATGGCCGTGCTGGAACCCCTCATCCGCGGGCACCGCGCCCGCTACCTGTCGCAGGTATTCCAGGCCCTGCGCATTGAGGTGAACGATGAGATGGCGGCCCTGAAGGAGTTTCTGGAGCAATGCCTGGAGGTGCTACCCGCGGGTGGCCGCCTGGTGGTGATCTCTTACCACTCGGTGGAAGACCGGATAGTGAAAAATTTCCTGAAAGCAGGTAACTTTGAAGGAAAGCTGCAAAAGGATTTTTACGGCAATATCTACCGGCCCTTCGAGTTGCTGCCTAAAAAGCCGATCGTGCCGGAAGAAGAAGAGATCAGGGAAAATCCACGCGCCCGCAGTGCGAAGCTGAGGGTGGGGGAAAAAACAGATACAGAAGAATATGGCCAAGAAGAAGGATTATAAAGCAATGTTCGACCTCGGGAACTGGGCCTCGCGCCTGGTGCTTAATAACCTTGCCTTTGTACTTTTTCTGGGGTTCCTGGCGATCTTTTATATCGCCAACGCCCACCTGGCCGAACGCAACGTCCGAAAGATCCAGACGCTGCAGAAAGAACTCAAAGAGATGCGCTGGTACTACATGTCGCTGCAATCGGAAAACATGTACAACGCCAAGCGCTCCGAAGTGGCCGAGCGAGTGAAAGGGCAGGGGCTGGCCCCCCTGAAAGAAGCCCCCAAGCGCATCATTGTAAAAGAAGATTAACAAATGGACATTAAAAACGAGGTGCTTTACAGGGTGTATATCCTCCTCTTCGGTATCGTCGTACCGATGTCCATCGCATTGCTGTACCGCACCGTGCAGTTCGTCTACGTGGATGGGGAACGCTGGCGTGAGCAGGGAAGAGACAACTACCTGGCCTACCGCATGGTTGAGGCCGACCGTGGGAATATCCTCTCAGTGGACGGCAACCTGCTGGCTACCTCCATTCCCTACTTCGACCTCTATTTCGACCCGAAGGCGGCCAGCGATGAGGATTTTAGTAAGAACCTGGACACCCTGGCCCACTGCCTGGCCACCTATGTCCTGGAGAATTACACCGTGGGGGGCGCGCGGGATTTCCTGATGGAATTGCGAAAAGGAGAAGACCGGCATGTGCCCCTGAAACGCAAGGCCTCCTACTCGGAGAAAAAGTTCATTGAAAATTTTCCGTTGTTCAGCCTGCCGCAGTTCCGCGGCGGATTCATTGCCGAGAAACGCAGTGAGCGCAAACGGCCTTTCGGCCTGCTGGCACAGCGTACCATTGGCTATGTGCGCGACAACGCCAAGCCCGTCGGCCTTGAAGGGCACTTCAACGAAGTCCTGGGCGGAGAGCCGGGCCAGCAGCTGATGATCAAGGTGGACCCTCAGAAAGACCTGTGGATGCCTGTCGATGACCTCACCGTTATCGAACCGGAAAGCGGCAATGACATCGCCACCACGCTGGACATCGACATCCAGGATATCACCGAGCAAGCCCTGCTACGCGCCGTGAATTATCACGGTGCCGACTGGGGTACTGCGGTTGTCATGGACGTCAATACCGGCGCCATCCGGGCCATTGCCAACCTGGGGCGCACCGATGAGGGCTGGTGGGAAACCTATAACTATGCCGTCGGCGCGGCCACAGAACCGGGGTCTACCTTTAAGACAGCCTCTGTTATGGCACTGCTGGAAGACGGTTTCGTCGGGCTCGATGATTCCATACGCATCTACAAGGGCCGGGCCGAGTTCTATGAAGAGGTCATGGAAGACGCTTCTCCCTACAGCGGCAGGATGGACACCATCCGCATGCGCGAGGCCTTTGAGATCTCCTCCAATGTGGGGATCGCCAAAATGGTGGAAGACCATTACGGCCGGAAAACGAAGGCCAACAGCAATGAAGGCGCTGCCCGTTTCATCAGCCGCCTGAAAGACTTCAACCTCCATCTGCCCACAGGTATTGAAATAGATGGCGAGGCCAACCCTTACATCAAGGAGGCCTACAGCGACAGTGACAACTGGAGCGGCACCACCCTGCCCTGGATGTCTATCGGTTATGAGGTAAGGCTTACCCCCCTTCAGCTGCTGACATTCTATAACTCGATCGCCAATGGCGGCACCATGATGAAACCCTATCTGGTCTCGGAAGTGCGGCATTTTGGCGAAACGGTGGAGGAATTCCGCCCCACGGTGATCAACCGGCGTATTGCTTCGCGCAAAACCATTGCCAAAATGCAGGAACTGCTTCGGGCGGTGGTGGAAAGCGACTGGGGCACAGCCCATAAACTTCAGGCTGGCCGCTATAATTTTGCCGGCAAGACCGGCACCGCACAGATCAACTACACCAGGGGAGCAAAAGGTACCCGTATCGGCGGCTATCAGGCGTCCTTCGTGGGGTATTTCCCGGTGGAAAAACCTACCTATTCCTGTATCGTAGTGGTCAATAAGCCCCGGCGCGGCGGCTTCTACGGAGGAGATGTGGCCGGGCCGGTATTCCGCGAGATCGCAGATAAGATCTATGCGGCCAAGGTGGAGATGCACGCTCCCCTGAACCTGCAACCCAAACCGGTGCTGGCCGGCAGCGGCCTGCCGTCCTACAGCATCGGCGATAAGGAAAATATAAAAACGGTATTCCGGTTTCTCAACCTGCCTTACTACGGAGAACCTTCTACCCCCTTCACCGTAGCGCGGGCGCAGGCCGACAGCCTGCTGCTCGAGCGCCGTACCCTTCCGGAAGGCCAGGTGCCCAACGTCATAGGGCTGGGGCTGAGAGATGCTTTATTCATTCTTGAGAACCAGGGCCTGAGCGTGGAGGCCGAGGGCGTGGGCAAAGTGGCCCGGCAATCGCTGAAACCAGGCACCAGGATCAGAGGGCAGTCTATAAAGCTTTTTCTGAGATAGGTGAGCATGAAGAATGGAAACCTGCTTAAGGCACCCTTGAAAAATGCTCCTGTACAGACAGGAGGACAGGTATGGATCTAAAAGAATTAATACAGCCGCTTGACATCATCGCCTCCCACGGCTCCCTGTCGAAACCTATTGAAAAGGTCGATTTCGACTCGAGAGCGGTGGCCCCCGGCAGCCTCTTCGTGGCGGTCAGAGGCACTCAGGTGGACGGGCATACTTTTATTGACAAAGCCATTGCCCAGGGAGCCTCTGCTGTCATCGCGGAGCAACTGCCTGAGCAACGGAAGGAAACAGTAAGCTATATACAAGTGGCCGACAGCGCAGAGGCGCTGGGCCTGGTGGCGAGCCGCTTTTTCGGCCAGCCATCGAAACAGTTGAAATTGGTCGGGGTAACCGGCACCAACGGAAAAACGACTACGGTGACCTTGCTGCACGAGCTCTTCACCGCGCTCGGCTACAAGGCCGGCCTGTTGTCTACGGTGCGCAATAAGATCGGCGAAACCCCCCTGGAAGCTACGCACACCACGCCGGACGCAGTATCTATCAATGCGCTGCTGTTCGACATGGTGGAAGCCGGCTGTGATTACGCCTTCATAGAGGTCAGCTCGCACGCCGCTCATCAGCGGCGCATCGCCGGGCTTCATTTTGCAGGGGGCATCTTCACCAATATCAGCCACGACCACCTGGATTATCACAAAACGTTCATGGCATATATTGATGCCAAAAAAATGTTCTTTGACATATTGCCCAAAACAGCCTTCGCCCTCGTCAATTTGGACGACAAGCGCGGCGAAGTGATGTTGCAGAATACCAGGGCAAAGAAGTACACTTACAGCCTTAGGGGAATGGCCAGCTTTCGGGCCAGGTTGGTGGAGAATACCATCAACGGCCTGCAGCTCGAGATCAACGGCCGGGAATTCTTCAGCCGCCTGATCGGCGAGTTCAACGCCTACAACCTTCTGGCAGCCTATGCTACGGCCATGCTGCTGGAACAGGACGAACTGGAAACCCTCACCGCACTGAGCCAGCTCGGTGCTGCGGAGGGGCGCTTCGATCATGTAGCCGACCCTCAGGGACAACGAGTAGGGATCGTGGATTATGCCCACACGCCGGATGCGCTGGAGAAGGTGCTCAGCACCATTCAGCAATTGCGGCAGGGGGACAGCCGGGTCATTACGGTTATCGGCTGCGGTGGCAACCGCGACAAGGCCAAGCGCCCGAAAATGGCGCAGGCCGCCTGTGACTACAGTGACCAGGCCATCCTGACCTCCGACAACCCTCGCAACGAGGACCCGGAGGCCATCATTGCCGACATGCAGGCCGGCGTCCCTCCCTATGCCAAACAGAAGGTGTTATCGATCAGCAACCGCAGGGAAGCGATCCGGGCAGCCTGCCATATGGCAAAGCCCGGCGATATCATCCTCGTGGCCGGCAAGGGGCATGAGAAGTATCAGGAGATCAATGGCACCCGCTATCCGTTTGACGACAAAGCGGTGCTGGCGCAGGCGCTGTCGGAATGAACCGCAGCCCGCATTCCTGAAAAACTTGTTCCCAACTAAGTAGAGTGTATGCAATGCTTTGCGCCTGGGAATTCTTATTTTTGTGGCCTCGTTCTAAACAGCTCGCAAACAGACGAACATGCTTATAACACTTGTGGATTGGCTAAGAGATGTTTTTGGCGATGGCCCGGGCTTCGGCCTTTTCCGATACATCACTTTCCGCGCCGGCATGGCGGCCATTCTTTCTCTTATCATCTCCCTCATTTTCGGGGGGCGCATCATCCGCTACCTGCAACGCCTGCAGGTGGGAGAGACCGTTCGCGACCTGGGCCTGCAGGGCCAGAAGAAAAAGGAAGGCACCCCCACTATGGGAGGCCTGATCATCATCATGGCCATTATTATTCCCACGCTTTTGCTGGCAGACCTGGAAAACGTCTATGTCGTGTTGCTGATCATCAGCACCATCTGGATGGCCATCATCGGCTTCGTCGATGACTTCATCAAAGTGTTTCAGCAAAATAAGCAGGGCCTGCGGGGGCATTTCAAGGTACTGGGCCAGGTGGGCCTGGGCCTGCTGATCGCCCTCACTATGATCATGAACGACGGCATCGTCGTGCGGCTGGATGTGGAAGAAGCAGAGGAATTAGGCTATACCGAGATCGTGGGAGATACCATCCTGGTAGCAAATTCCGCCAACCCCATGGCGCCGGCCGAAGAAAAGGCCGATTACCGGGCCAACCTGACCAATGTGCCTTTCCTGAAGGGGAACCGGCTCGATTACGCCTGGCTGCTGCCCGTCGGCCGCGAGCTGGCGGCAAAGTGGGTGTGGATACTCTTCGTCCCTCTGGTGATCTTTATCGTAACCGCCGTTTCCAATGCCGCCAACCTGACCGATGGCCTGGATGGCCTGGCCACGGGAGTTTCCGGCATTATCGGCGCCACCCTGGGGATCTTTGCCTACGTGTCCGGGAACGCCATCGCCGCCAATTACCTCAATATCCTCCACCTTCCCGGTACCGGAGAGCTGGTCATCTTCTCCGCCTCTTTCGTCGGCGCCTGCCTGGGCTTCCTCTGGTATAACGCCAACCCCGCGCAGGTATTCATGGGAGATACCGGCAGCCTTACTCTCGGCGGCATCATCGCCGCCATGAGCATCCTGCTCCGGAAAGAATTGCTGATCCCCATCCTCTGCGGCATTTTCCTGGTGGAAAACCTCTCCGTGATCATTCAGGTAACCTATTTCAAGTACACCAAGCGCAAATATGGAGAGGGCCGGCGCATCTTCAAAATGTCACCCCTGCACCACCACTACCAGAAGATGGGAATGCCGGAAGTGAAGATCGTCACCCGCTTCTGGATCGTCGGCATACTGCTGGCGGTGTTTACGCTGATCACACTGAAGATACGATAGAAAGAAAAAGGCAACACCCTGATTTTGAGGTACGAAAAAGGGGGCATCCCGGAGCCCCGCTCCTGAGCTTCGTCTCTGCAGTCAGTCCTGAGGCGCCAAATCCTAAATGCCTGAATCCTGAATGTTTAAATCAGCGCTATTGAGGATTGAGCGATTTACTCCGTCAGTCGCTTCGCTCGTGTAAGATTTCGGATGTGCGCCCTGCCCTCGGCTGCCTTGGCCCACCCAAAATCAAGAATCAAAAATCAAGAATCAAAAATCCCATACCCCCTCCCCTTCACAAGAATCACATAACCACATTATAATGAACCTCATTATCCTCGGAGCCGGCGAGAGTGGAGCCGGCGCGGCCATACTGGCGAAGCAACACGGGCATGATGTCTTCGTTTCCGACAAGGGAACGATCAGTGAAGCGTATAAGCGCGAGCTGGAAAGCCACGGCATTCCGTACGAAGAACAGCAACACAGCTGGGAACGCATCGGAAAAGCCGATGAGGTGGTAAAAAGCCCCGGCATTCCGGACCGCGTTCCTATAGTACAACAGCTGGTAAGCAAAGGCATACCAGTGATCTCTGAAATTGAATTTGCGGGCCGTTACACCCAAAGCAAGCTCCTGGGCATTACCGGAAGCAACGGCAAGACGACTACCACCTGCCTGGCCTATCACCTGCTGAAAACAGCAGGCCTGGATGTGGCCATGGCGGGTAATGTAGGGAAGAGTTTTGCCCGCAGCCTGAGCGAAGCACAGCACCAATACTACGTGCTGGAGCTCAGCAGCTTCCAGTTGGATGGCATTCAGCACTTCCGCCCGGATATCGCCATGCTGCTCAATATCAGCCCGGACCATCTGGACCGGTATGATTACGAGATGCAGAATTATATCCGTGCGAAGTTCCGGATCGCTATGAACCAGCGGCCGGAAGATGTGCTGCTGTACAACAGCGATGATGCCCACATCACCGATTACATGCAAACGCACCGGCTGAGGCCCCGTCTTCAGCCCATCAACAACGGCATGATATCGGCGCATATCCTGAGGGTGGGCGGCAGGGCTTACAGCCTGAGCCAGAGCAGCCTGTGGGGGCGCCATAATTATATGAATGCCCTATTCGCCATTCAGGCCGCTCAGCTGTGGGGCGCTGCGGATGAGGCCATTCAGGAAGCTTTGAACACCTTCACGCTGGTGGAGCACCGCATGGAGCGGGTGGCCATCATCGATGGAGTAGAATACATCAACGACAGCAAGGCCACGAATGTGGATGCCGTATACTACGCCCTGGAGGCCATGGAAAAGCCGATAGTCTGGATCGCCGGCGGGCAGGATAAGGGCAATGATTACGGGCCTCTGCTGGAACTGGTGAAAGGCAGGGCCCGCGTGTTGGTCTGCCTGGGGCTGGACAACCGCAAATTGCTGGAAACTTTTGGCGGCCTGGTGGAAACGGCGGTAGAAGCGCGCAGCGCCGAAGAAGCCGTGGCCCATGCCGCCAGCCTGGCCAAAGCCGGAGAAGCCGTTTTACTTTCTCCCGCCTGCGCCAGTTTTGATTTATTTAAGAACTATGAAGACCGCGGACGGCAGTTTAAATCTGCCGTCCTGGAAAGAATAAATAACTGATTATGTCGCTTGGCACGAGAATATATGCAGAATTGAGAGGCGACCGCGCCATCTGGGCCGTCATCGCGGTGCTGGCCATATTCTCCATCCTGGCTGTTTACAGCTCGACGGGGATGCTGGCCTATCGCGAGCACGGTGGAGATACGGAAGCTTTTCTCATCAAGCACTTCCTGATCGTGATCGGCGGTTTGTTCCTGACGTATCTGGCGCACCTGCTGCACTACATGCGGTATTCCAAGGCAGCGCCCGTGCTGTTGCTGGTGGCTGTGCCCCTGTTGGTATACACCATCGCCTTCGGGGCGGATATCAACGAGGCGCGGCGCTGGATCACGGTGCCTTTCGTGGGGATCACCTTTCAGTCGTCTGATTTTGCCAAGCTGGCACTGATCGTTTATGTGGCGCGGGCCATATCCTCCAAGCAGGATTACATCAAGGATTTCAACAGCGCCTTTCTGCCGATCATCGTGCCGGTGCTGATCATCTGCAGCCTCATCGCCCCGGCGGACCTGTCGACGGCCATACTGCTGTTCTTTACCTGTGTGGCTATGATGTTCGTCGGGCGCGTAGCCTTGCAGTATATCGGCCTGTTGCTGATGCTGGGCATTGTGGTGTTTGCCATGCTGGTGCTTCTGGGCGAGTTCTTCCCGGAGGTCATACGCTCCGAAACCTGGGTTAACCGCGTGCGGGACTTTATGGACAAGCCGGACGGCGGCTATCAGGTGCAACAGGCGAAGATCGCCATGGCCAACGGGGAATGGATCGGCCTGGGCCCCGGCAACAGCATTCAGCGCAACTACCTGCCCTCGCCCTATTCGGATTTCATCTACTCCATCATCGTGGAGGAGTATGGCATCCTGGGGGGCACCCTGATCGTAGCGCTGTATGTACTGCTATTCTTCCGGGCCACGCGCCTGGTCACCAAGAGCCCCAAGGCCTTCGGCGCCATGCTGGTAATCGGCCTGAGCATCAGCCTGGTCTTACAGGCTTTCATAAACATCGCCGTATCCGTACATCTCGTCCCGGTAACGGGGGTCACTCTTCCCATGATCAGTATGGGAGGGACGTCCATCCTGTTCACCTGCATATCGTTCGGGATGATACTGAGTGTGAGTAAATATATTGAATCGGTGAGTAATTGATATGGACAATAAACACCCCATAAAAGCCATCATTTCCGGCGGAGGCACCGGCGGCCACATATTTCCCGCCATTGCCATCGCCGATGCGATAAAGGCAAAAGAGCCCGAAGCGGAGATCCTTTTTGTGGGTGCGAAGGGGAAGATGGAGATGGAGAAGGCCCCGAAAGCGGGATACCCCATCGAGGGGCTCTGGATCAGCGGTTTTCACCGCCAGTTGACATTTAGGAATTTGCTTTTTCCGGTAAAGCTGCTCGGCAGCCTGGCCAAGGCCCGGCGTATTCTGCGTCGCTTCCGCCCGGATGTGGTGGTGGGAGTAGGCGGTTTTGCCAGCGGGCCCACACTGGAAATGGCCAGCCGGATGGGGATACCCGCGCTCATACAGGAGCAGAACTCTTACGCCGGGGTGACCAACCGCCTGCTGGGCAAAAAAGTGCAGCGCATATGCGTGGCCTACTCCGGCATGGAGCGCTTCTTCCCGGCGGACAGGCTCGTCAAAACGGGCAATCCCGTGCGGAAATCCCTGCAGGAGAGCACCGCCACCCGCGAGGAAGGCGCCGCCCACTTCGGCTTCGATCCAAAGCGGCCGATACTCTTTGTTTTCGGAGGCAGCATGGGCGCCCGTTCCATCAACGAGGCTATGGCCGCCAATGCCGCACTGCTGCGGGAACACCCGGAGGTACAGGTACTCTGGCAGTATGGCAAACTGTACGAGGCGGAATTCGGCATCAGTGAAGCGGCGCAGTTGCCCAATGTGAAGGCACAGGCCTTCATCGATGAGATGAACCTCGCCTATGCCATGGCGGATGTGATCATCTGCCGCTCGGGGGCGCTGACGATCTCGGAGCTGTACTTTGCCGGCAAACCGGCCATTTTTATTCCTTCGCCCAATGTGGCGGAGAATCATCAGTTCAAAAACGCCATGGCGGTGGTGGAAGAAAACGCAGCCTGGCTTATTCCCGATGAAAAGGCCAGCGAGCAGATCATCCGCAAAGCCCTGGAACTGCTCGAGGATGAGAAAAGCAAAAAGCTGCTGAGCAGAAACATACAAAAGCTGGCGATGCCGAATGCCGCTGAGCATATCGCCGGGGAAGTATTTGAGCTGGCGGGAAAACAGGCTGGACATGGAGCTAAATGACATAAAAAAAGTATACTTCGTAGGGATCGGGGGCATAGGCATGAGCGCCCTGGCGCGCTACTTCCACGGAAGAGGCGCCGAAGTACACGGATACGATAAAACAGAGACCCTGCTCACCAAAAAGTTGGTGGAAGAGGGCATGCACATACACTATACGGAGGATGTCAGCCTCATACCAGAAAATGTGGACCTGGTGGTATACACCCCGGCGGTGCCGGCGAAACACCGGGAACTACAGTATTTCCGGAAAGAAGGCTATCCCGTAAAAAAGCGGGCGGAAGTACTGGGCATCATCAGCCGCGGCATGAAAACAGTGGCAGTGGCCGGCACCCATGGCAAAACGACGACCTCCTCCATTTTGACATACTTACTGCGCAGCGGCGGTATCGATTGTACCGCTTTTCTGGGAGGCATTGCCCTGGACTTCGGCTCCAATTTCGTAGAAGGGCAATCCGAATGGGTGGTGGTGGAAGCCGATGAGTTCGACCGTTCCTTCCTGCACCTCAGCCCCGATATTGCGATCATCCTCTCCATGGATGCCGACCATCTCGATATCTACGGCAATAAAGAGGTTTTGCTGGAAACCGGCTTTCGGGCCTTTGCCCGCAAAGTGGAAAGCGGCGGACGGCTGTACGTGCAACACCGCTGGTGGGAGCAGCTCGGAGAGGTTCCGGAAGTGGAGGCATTTACCTTCGGCGCAGAGCAAGGCGATTACCGCGCGGAGCACATCAGGGTGGAAGATGGCTTTTTCACTTTCGATTTCCGCAGCCCTTTTCACCGTATGGACGGCCTGCAGTTTGCCCTGCCGGGGCGGCACAATGTGGAAAATGCCACCGCCGCCATTTCAGTAGCCCTGCAGCTGGGAGCCGGCGAAGAGGCCATACGGCAGGCCCTGCGGTCCTTTCGCGGCATCCGGCGGCGCTTTGAGCTGCTGTACCGGGATGAGGAGCGTGCCTATATCGACGATTATGCGCACCATCCATC
>CAYVVK010000124.1:0-12376 GCA_964454855.1 uncultured Phaeodactylibacter sp.
CGAGACGAAGGACTACCCCACCCCCGCCCGCCGCCCGCCCTTCAGCGTGCTGAACAAGGGGAAGATCAAGGTGGTGTTTGGGCTGGAGATCGGGCACTGGCGGGAGAGGTTGAAGGAAGTGATCGAGGGAATGAAGGGTTGAAGGAATGAATGGGCTTGCCATCAACCTGATAGAAGTAACAAGAAGTAATGTGGGAAAGGTGAAAAAACTGGATAACATCGCCGGCTGTTTAATTGCATATGCCTGTTCTATCGCTTTCAAAAAAGGTTACGGTGGGTTTGTCTCTTTACTTCCCAAGACCAAATTGATCGATCTGTATCAGAATAAATACGGGTTCCGGCAATATGGCAGGCTTCTGGCAGTAGAGTTTGAAAGTTCAAAATATTTAGTCGACAAATATCTTGGGTAATGAGCAAATACGAAAAAATATACAAAGAACTCAGCAAGCAATTTTCAGATGAGGAAATTGTAGAGCGATATGTGATACCCGAAGACCTGAGCGAAGAGGAAAGACAAGAAATAGAAGAAGAATTCCGCGCCCTGAGGCTGAAGTCGCTCAAAGAGCGAACCGAAGAACAACGCCTGCTGGCCGAACTGATGCGCATGAAACTGCTGATCAAAGATTACCTGGAGAGAAACGGTTATGAAGCGGAATTCTCCTTCTCCAACCAATTGGAACAATACATCAAAATACTGGATCGAACCCAAAAGGATTTTGCCGTTGAGATCGGCCTGCATCCCACCAAGCTAAGCCGGCTGCTAAACGACAGAGAAAAACCTAACGTGGAACTGGCCTACCGCCTTGAAAAACATTGCGGCAACATCATTCCCGCCCTCTACTGGTGGAAACTGCACGCCCGAAAGCTGGAAGAGGAGATTCGGACGGATGAGGAAACCAGGAGAGTGGAGGGGGAAAAGGTGAAGAATGATCTGCGGTTTCGGGCTTGATCGGGTTCGGCAGGATACCGAACCGGCACAAAGCCCTGGCAGGGCCTTCGAATCCTACCAGCCCTGCCCGGCCGATTCACTTGTTCGGTTGCTTCCGAATCCGGACTTCAACACGGCTACCGCCCCCTGGACATGATTGATGTTCGCTCCTCCCGTCCTTGAACGACAGGACTCTGTGAAGATCGTGTACTGGCTAACCGGAAACCTTGATTGTTGTTACGGTTATCAGGATTGTTCCTGTTGCGGTTGGCAACGCGGCAGTTGTTATCGTTGTTGTTCCACGAACCGCCCCGAACGACCCGGTTGGGGTGCGATACCCAGGTTCTCACCTATTTGTTTGTTTCAGGTGATTTTTGAACCCGGGGTTCAATTTCGGGAAAAAATTTGGTTCGCAGGCGATAAGTGTTGGAAAAAGTGGCATGAGCCACCCAGCACTGGATGCTTTGATTAGCCTTCTGAATATCGAGGGTGCCTTGCTGATAGTCGGCAAGCATGGCCCGGAACCGCTTCCTGAACCGCTGCACATTTTCTTTTTTCAACAAGCGGAAATCGGGAAATACCCGATGGCCGAGAAAACCGATGCCCGTACTCACAGGAAATACTTTGCTCTTATGCGGGTGAAGGAGCAGCCGGTATTGATCTAAAAACTTTTCTATTCGCCCCTTGGCCTCATGCAGGAAGGGCTTGTCGTCATTAAAGGCCACAAAGTCATCGACGTAACGGATGTAGTATTGACATCCTAGGTTTTCCTTTATGAAGTGATCCAAAGCATTGAGGTAGTAATTGCCGAAAAGCTGACTGGTCAGGTTGCCGATAGGAAGGCCCTGAGGGCGCAGAGCCGGCGTGAAGAGATCGTCTCCAGAAAAATAGGCGAGGTGCGGTTCCTGCGGGTTGCTGTTATCGATGATGGCGTCGATCAGCCAGCAGAAACTTCTGATTGCGAGGAAACTTCGCAAGCTGAGGAACCAGATACTTGAGCAAATCGTAGGTGTGCGTAATTACATTTTCCTTTTCCGCCATTTTTTGGAGAAAGGTAGAACGGAAACCGGTTTTTTCAAAAAAAATCACCGCCTTCGGCGGATAAATTCTTTCCAAAAACTAAAAGCGAAAAAGAACTAAAGTTATACGGTCCTGGCTAACCGGAAACCTTGATAGCCGCTACGGAAATCAGGATAGTTCCCGCCGCGGATGGCAACGCGGCAGTAGTTATCGCTGTCGAGCCACGAACCGACCCGAACGACCCGGTAGTTACCGCTCTCCGGCCCCTTGGGGGCATCTGCCTTAGTTTTTTCGAATTGTCGATAATAGTTTTCACCAAACCAATCCCAGCACCACTCGTAAACATTCCCGCTCATGTCATACAACCCCAGTTCATTCGGTGGCTTCTCCCCTACCGGATGTGTTTTCGAACCGGAATTACCACTATACCACCCTACCTCATCCAGTTTATTGCTGCCGGCGTAGGTATAGCCCTTACTTTTGGGGCCTCCGCGAGCCGCATACTCCCATTCCGCCTCCGTCGGCAGGCGGTAGCCATTGGCCTCCCAGTTGGCTTTTACCAGCCATTTTTTATTATCCTCACTACTTTTATTATTCGGATCCTTTTGCGACTTATCGATCTCGTACACCTTTTCCAGCCCCCAGATCCCGCTGAGCCAGTTGCAGTACTCGATGGCGTCGTACCAGTCGACGTAGATGGCGGGGCGGCTGCCGCGGCCCCAGCCTCTGTCCTTCGGTTTTTCCCTGTCAGTAGCCTCACAGAAGGCATCGTACTCTTCAAAGGTGACTTGATATTTACTGATATAGAAATCGTTTACCTTTACTTCGTGGGCTGGTTTTTCATCATCGTAACCTTCGCCGTCCCGTTCCTTGTTCAGCCAGCCCATGGTGAAGGCGCCGGCTGGGATTTGGGTTAGGTTGGGGGTGGTGTGGGGGGGGATGGTGCGTTGGTTGATGGAAGGGGCAACTGCATCCGCATACAGGGAAAATATAGAATCCGGTAAAAAAGTGGATAACTCTCTGGCTGTATCCTCCTGATCAGGGCCGGCAATTCTCACCTGGATCTCCTTTTCATTTTTTCTTTGTATCAGTTCTATCTTATCCTCTCCATTAATAAGCACGAGCCCTTCACTACTAAAACTGCGGACTTGCCAGCGCATCGTTCCCAGACGGGCCTGGAAGACACTGAATAAGCCGGGAGGATAAGTGGAAAAAGCAAAAGCCAGGTAAGTAACCTGTTCATTTTGCACATCTATGTTGAATTTGACGGCCTGCTGTCCCCAGGCCGAAGGAAGCATAAGCGCATCTCTTTCTTTTTCATAAAAAGCCAACCCGAAGTGCTCCAGAAATTGGATCAGAAGTTCTGGTTCAGCTTCCAACTTTTGCTTCTTCAGTAAACCAGATAATTCTTTGATAGGCACTTCCCCATTTCCAACATTCAGGGGACCCTGAGGGTCAAAGAGTCTGGCAACCCCCGGCAGCCATACTTCCGGGCGAAGGACTACCATGTCTTCAGATACTCCCTCTGAAGAAGGCTGTTTCGGATTCGGTGGTGCCGAAAGTACCCGCCCTCGCTTTTGCAATTCGGAAAGTACGTCCTGCATTTGGGTTTCCGTTATCTGAAAGAGCCTCCTGAATTCCTGATGGGATATCGCCGGTTTTCCGGAGTGTTTAATCCGCTCGGATAAGTTTTCAATAGAGGCATCCACCGCATAGGCCGGGTTATTCTTGATCTCATTAGTCCAGAAATCCTGTAGATAATTAAGATATGCTTTTTCGTTAGGTACTTCTACAAAATTTAACCACCCATATTTTGCTTTCTGATTCTGAACATCCGCAGCATCAAGAAAAGGATTGCTAAAGTAATCCTTCAAATCATCCGTTGACACCTTCAATGCTTGAGAAAGCTCTTGTAATTGTTGATCGTTTGGTAAATCTATCTTTGTTTTAAGGATCAATCGGAATCCAAAATTTGAAGCCTTTGATTCAGGGTCAATCACAGTTTTGACCTTTCTCATCGGCGAACCAGAACCGGTTTTTTCGAGTCCATCTCTTTCAGCGGTCTCGGCTTTTGTCCAGCCTATCTTTCTACGCAGGTAATAGTATTTCCTACTTGAGATCTCTCTTTCTTCTTTAGTTTTTTCGGAGGAACCTTCCTGCCCTCGCATCAGTAAAACTATCATGGGTACGACTCCCACTTTACTTTCCAGGCGCAGCATCATATTGTCAAGTCGCTCCCAGGGTGTCCCTTCTTCATTAGTTACCTCCATGTTGACCGCCAGCAGGTAGATCCCTCCCGGGCTCAGCAGCAGGCTGTCAAGCGCCGGGTGTATCTTTTGGCAATCGTATTGCCAGCGGCTGAAATAGATGTTTGGCGGGCCAAGACTGCGGTGATTATTAATATTAATGGATTGATCGTCGAAAATGGGTTGCCGGAAGAGTTGTTTGCCTAGTCTTGGGGTGTCGGTGTGGCCGTCGGTTAGGAGGTGGATTTTGGCGAAGTAAGATGTGCTTTCCTTTTTTTGCTCTTTACTTTTCAAATCCTTCAACTCCTCTATCCTCTCCCTGATCAACTTCTTCAGCTCGGAATTAACTATCAGCGTAGCTCCGGCAATATCCACTTTTCCTTTTTCCAATTCATCCGCCGGTATAGGCATGGCAGCGATCTGTTCTACCGTTTCCCTTTCCCTTCCCGAAAAATGAGCCCTCACTGCCCGGCCATAGGCCACCAGTTCCGGTAGCTCATCGAGCGGAACATTAAGCACATCGATCAGGCTGCCGAGCCGCCGCTGTTCCCTATTGTCTTTGTGTTCGAGGGCATCATTCAGGCTGCTTATGATCTCCCGAGCAGCCTGCTGAGGGTTGAGGTAGGCGATGGCTGCGAAGTGCTGGCTTTCCCGAATGTTCTTCTGATGTTCTTGCGTATAATGAGAAGCCGCGTAGGACCGCAGAAACCGCGCCAGTTCCTTTTCCCTTTCTTGGTCAAAGCGGGGATGGCGGCGCAGGGCTTTCAAAAAATAATCTCTCGCGTCCGCCTCCATTTCAAAAAGCTGGGGGCGGACTTCCCGGCACAGGCCGGAGAGCAGCAGGTCGGAAACCACCTCGTAGGGAAAGCGGTTTTTCTCATCCTGAAAGTGTATCCAGATCTGGTAGAGCAGGTCCGGAGTAAGCACTACCGGCAAGGCAGCATGGCAGGCAAAAAGGAAGTGCGGATTTTCTCCTCCTGCCGGATAATGATACAGATCCCCGAAGCGCTCCACAAAGTAGTGGACCTCACCCAGTCCCTCCTGTTCGAGGGAGCGGTAATCCTGATATATGTTGTATTGCAAGTCCGCCATGGCCTTAGGTTAGTTTGAGAATAGCCCGCCTGATCTCTTTCGGTTCTACGCTATACATGGGCACAAAGCGGGCGATCAACGCGGCCGGTGTGCCCTGCCAGCGGTGGCTGGGCATGGGGTTCACCCAGACGATGTTTCGCACCAGGGCCTTCGTTTTCGTAAGAAAATCCGCCGTTTTGGCAATGCGCCCGGTATCTCTTTGCCCGCGAGCAGCGCCCGCGTCCCCGAAGATAAGCAGCGCATCGAAGGGCGTATTGGCTTCCGCGAATAGGGGGTATAGTTTCTTGGCTTCCGTAAAAGCGGCATTTTTAAATACCTGCCGGCCGGGCACATCATGAAAATAGTACCGCTCTACCCGCCGGTGGGTAGCCATCCGGCGGGCGGTTTCCACCACCCGATTGGCCAGGCTTTCGAAAGCGATCATGGAGCCCTGGCTGTCGGTCAGAATGATGAGCCGGTTGTGTTGCCGCGCCCGCTTATAGGCCGGCCTAGTGAAAAAGCCGGTTTGGCACACCTCCTGTACGGTAGTGTTGATATCCAACTCTTCCAGCAATAAGGGCGTATGCGTATTTCTCAGCCGGCGCCAGACGGCGGTCATTTCTCTCTGGGTGACTGGCAGGTAATCTCTTTTTAAGGGGAAAATATCATCAGGATCCTCCTTGGGTTCCTGAGGTTGCTTGAGTTCCTCTTTCATCTGAAGCTGTATCCGCAGGCTGGATACTTCATCTTTAGGAGCCGGTGGAGGTTTTGGCTTTGGCGGCGGCTCTTCCTGATCTGGCGTTGAAGGGGAATCTTCGGTTTTCTCCCTTTCGGCTTCGGGACTTTTCTCCGGGGTATCTTCTTTTTGCTTAGCCGACTCGTCTACCTCTTCGGGCTTCTTCTCTTCCACAAGCCCTTCCGGCAACGCACCGAAGGCAATTTGAAAGATATGGTCAAAATCAGCCCGGTCCTTCGCGGATTTCAACCAAAGCAAGCGGCACAGCCTCAGCAAGTCCGTTTTATTTGCCGGCACATAGCCCTCGCGGAACCTCTCCAGCAGCAATTTATACTCCGTAATGCCGACGGGAAAGCCCGCTCTTTTCAGATTGACGAAAAAAGTATAAATCAGAGAATGGGTATGGGCTTTGGCATCCGTCATTCGTCCAGATGGGCTTTACCGAAGCGGGCGATATCCTCCCGCTCCTTGAAAAGTATGGAACTGAATGGCAACTCTCCGGTAAGTAATTCTTCAACTTCTTTCGGATCTCTCAGGAGTAGAATACTGCACCAGTCGATCAGTTCGCTGGTGCTGGGCTTCTTGGCCCGCTCCTCCTTCTCCGCATCCATTCTATTCCGGGTTTTCATGAAGGTGTCCACTGCTTTTTTCACGGATTTGTCATCCTCTTCTCTTTTGAAATGGGCCGCTATGATACGGCGCAACTGATCTTCCCCCGGAAAATCGATGTGGTAGAACAGGCAACGCCGCAGAAAGGCTACCGGTAGTTCTTTTTCATCGTTGCTGGTAATGATCACGATGGGTTTATTGTTTGGGTTTGCCGCTCGTTCCTTCTCAGCGGCGTATTTTCCTCCATCCAGCTCTTCTACAGTGTATTTCATCTCATCGAGCTCCCGCAGCAGGTCGTTGGGAAAATCCGGGTCTGCCTTGTCGATCTCGTCGATTAGCACCACCACTTTCCTCTCGGATTGGTGTGTAGCTTCAAAAGCCCGGCCAAGCGGCCCTCTCTTGACATAGTCCGGTTCAGGTTTCAGTTTACCCACTTCTCCGCTGACTTTATCCAGTTGAGCGTCCTGCAACCGCTCGATGTAATCGAAACGATAGAGCCCTTCCCGGGCCTTGCTCAACGACTTGACGTGCCATTCGAAGTAAACGTCTTGCCATCTTACTTCCTTATCCTCGAGCCTTTTCTTATTGAGTTCGTAGGCTACCGCCTGCGCGAGTTTCGTTTTGCCGCAACCTGGCTCTCCCATGATCAGCAGGGGCCGGCGCAGGGCGATGGAAAGGTTGACCGCTTCCTTCAGGCCTTCGTCCGGCAGATAGGGCGGAATAATCGTCCCATCTGATAATTGTATGGTTTCGGGGGTAGCTTCCCCCCGGTAGTGCTCTAGTATTTTAGCCATTGGTTTTTACATTTTTCCCATTGGAGGTTGAATTTGTCTACTGCTACTTTCTCGATAAAAGCCTCGGCAGGTATTTTAGGATCATTTACCCCATGTATTTCAATAAGTGCATCACAGAGGCAGTCTTCATCATCTTCCGATAGATGGTCGAAATGATCCAAAATATATTCATCATTCTCTTCTTTTCCCACGCCAATCCACCTTCCAAATATATCTGTATCTATCGGCTTAAGGCCATGCATTGGAGACGCGGCATCAAGTTGGTTCAATATAGTAATGAAAATTGCTTTGTATCTTCGCAGGTTTACTTGAAGATTCATGGCACCAAGTATCCCATCGATCAGCTGGTTAATTTTCTGCAGTTCCTCCAGTGTAGGATTTTGAAAAGCCACCAAGACGTGTTGATGTTGAAGCTTTTTCATCAGTTTATCTGCCACTTCCTGACGCCAATCCTCTATTCTTTTTACAGGCGATCTTACTTCCAGCTTTTCCGAAATAACCCCTGCTATATCTTCACTTCCCAAAGTGCCATCCAGTTTAAAAGGAAGATAAGTGATCCCGGAATCATTCTCGAAAAAATGATGAAGCCGGATAATTCGGTTATACAACCAGCGCTGCCCATGTGATGGCTCCCCATGGATGAAGTACTGAATTTTCTGCTGATTTCTGAAAAGCTCATTGAATTGTTTTCTTTGAACGCTATCAAATTTAAGCCTGGTAAAAGAAGTATATGCTTTTTCCAGGCGTTGCAGTTCAGTGGTTTGTCGAGTTGCGATCTTCTCAAGCTCCAAGCGCTTATCCTTATTATTTAATGATTCCAGTATTTCATACTGAAAATCAGCTTGGAACTGCAAGAGTTGCTCTCTTCTAATATTCCTTTGCCATTTCTGAACAGTAATTCCTTGCCTCCTTAGCGTTTCAAATACGTTCAGATGCTCACTTCTTAACCAGCCCGGTATATGTGAGTTCGGGAAAGGGACACGCCATAGCCTGATAAATTTCTCGGAAAGTTTGAGCAATTCCTTCAATGCCTGCTGAGGATCTGTGGTGGAATAAGCTTTTGAACAATAATCAATAATCCGATTTGCCAGTTCTGCTAGGCCAGATAGTTTTTCCTCTGCCAGCGATTCGGACTTATCTTTATCTTCAACAGCTTCATCAAAGAGATCTCCAAGATCCCCTGTTCTCATTTTTAATACGGGAATTTCGCCATCATGGTCGTTCATATCCATAGAACTGCACCCCATGTCGAAAGCAAAAGGTATGGGCCGGCCGGCAACCAGGGCGTCATAAAACCCAACCTCAAATGCACGGGCGGCATCATAATGTACCGCCTCCTGCATCCCGATCACAAAAGGGATATGCTGGTGAACGGCCTCTATGGCTTCATCGGAGTAGCAGGCACTGATCAGCACACAACGAATGTGGTTTTCAAATAATTCGAGGAGCCTCCCCAGGGCGGCTGGCTTTATTTTGATGTACCCATCTTTTCCTTCCCCCCTTTTGGGGTTTTCCACGATTAATGAGCCCAGCCGATCGCCGTGCCCGGAAAGATGGACAATATGAGGATTAACATCAAGCAAAGCAGCCCGAATATCATCAGGCTGCACCGCCAGCTTAGGTATAAACTGCAACCGATCTCTGTACTTCCCCCTTTGGATCCGGCTCTCAATATCACGTACCTCCCGGTCGATCCGGATGTTGTTATCCGTCGGATTGGCGGAGAGAAAAAGCACTTTTACTTCCTGCTTGCTCATGGTGCGTAGATTCAGCTGATGGCAGCGATGTACTTGATGGCCTCTTCTTCATCCAGTTTCTTCGCCAATGCTATGTATTTTTCTATCTCTTCGTCCGTAGAGTGGACAGGTATCTCAATGCTCCTTCCGCTCTTGCCTTTGATGACGATCTTATTCATCTTTTTATCTTCCTGTTTATCTAAGGCTTTCAGGAGAACGGTTACCACCTGGCTTACCAGGACGCCCATCAGCGGCAGGGCGCCCGCGATAAAAGCGACTACAATAGAAGTATCCTTGTGACCTTCTTTTTCCCCTTCAATTTTAAGGGAAAAATCATCCTCCTTTCTTTTCTCAGAAAGCATAAGGGTTTTCAACTCTTCGGGGGAAAGCGTATCACTAATGATGGGTATCTCGATCATGGTTTTAGGGCTTTTCATCGCAACAATTCAAAGCAAAGGCTTAATATATAAATTTTCCCTTTCATCCGCCAAGCCTGGCGGTTCTTTTGTGGCATCAAAGGAATGAGACATGGGCCTTTATTTCGCTCCTCCAAAGATAGATATTGGCTATCACCAAAGCTTAAAAAAGGGGTGGCCTTGCAATACTTAGCTTTTCTTCGGAAATTACTGTCTGTCAATTCGATATTAGTCATGCAAGGTACTATCCGCGTTCCGGCTTTAATCATGCTGCTCATTTTAGGAGTGATGACTCTGTTTTTTGTGCAGCGAGCTATTGAATCCGTGCCCCCCATACATATTGAGCCCGCTCCAAGCCCGACGATAGATAAAAACCTGTTTAATTATGAGGGCTGGAAACGACTCCTCCTGGATGCTTTAGGAAGAATCCGGGAGGGAGAACCTTTAACACATTCTCAGGAAATTGCTCTGGAAGCCCTACGGCAAAAGCTACTTTTACACAAAGCTTCAGAAAGGGAATTATCGGAAGAATTACTCGCACTCCTTGAGATGGTGCTACAGGCAAATGATCAATTTTTTAAAAACAACCCAGATGCAGGACAACAAAGATCTGACGAGGAGCCTCAACCAGGAGATCATTAACGATCACCAGGACGTCATCGAGCTGTACATCAAATACTGGGAAGAACACATCCTGCCCATCAAAGAAAAGCAACGGCAGAGGGCCTTCCTGGAGATCCTTTTGCACGTAGCCGAGCGAGTGTATGGCATGACGGTATTTTCCGAGATTTGTATGCGGATATTTGCGAGTGGGAAGTAGAAAATCGGTGTTGTGGTTTTATGGTTTTTCGGTATTGCGGTGTATTGGTATAATGGTATAGCGGTATTTTGGTTTTACGGTGCCTGCCCCGCCCCGACGGGCCCGCAGGGTGGAATCTACTTCATATTCCACAAGGCCTGCCCTGAAGCCAGCTGTTTTGGGCCTGGGGTTTGGCACTGTAGTTCAAGGTTGTGGCATTGTGGCCTCCATCAAAAGAGGAAGAGTTCAATTTTCGTGTCTTCTCCGACTACCCGCCTAAGGTTGGACACTTTTTATAGCCAAAGAATGGGGGATTGCCTTAAGCCAACCCGCATTCCGACTTTGTCCAGCGCCAGATTGGCAACCTCTTCTCAAAAATCCCCCTTGGTTTTCAAAGAGCTGCGAACAGCGAACAGCGAATCGCGAACAGCAAACAGCAAACAGCAAACAGCGAACTGCGAACTGCGAATCGCGAACTGCAAACAGCAAACAGCAAACAGCGAATCGCGAACTGCAAACAGCAAACAGCGAATCGCGAACTGCGAATCGCGAACAGCAAACAGCAAACAGCGAACAGCGAACAGCAAACAGCGAACAGCGAACAGCAAACAGCGAACAGCAAACAGCCCCCCAAAAGATCATTCTTCCCTAACCAGGAGGATCTCCTCAATAACGCCGGCCCGGTTCATTTCAAATAAGAGCGTGTCCTTTTCGAGCCTGGCGATCTTCACTTTCTTCTCCGCTTTTCCATCTTCCCGGGTATGCAGATTTTCTCCGGAGATCCAATATTCCCCCTTTTCGGAGGAGGCGCCCGAACTGGCCTCGTACCGGCCATCCGGCTCAAAGACGAAGGTTACTTCCGCATCGATCACCCTGTCATTGGTCACGTCTTTCCATTCCACGCCCCTCCAGGTGCCGGCCAATTGATCCTCATCATATTTACCCGCACATCCGAGAAGAAATACCAGGGCCACTACGATTAGCTTTTTCATGGGTCTTTTTTACAATGATATGGTTTTGGTTTGAGGTTTTCAGCATAATTGAAGAATAAACACAAATTTTGGTTCATCTTTGAAACTAAAATGGTTCAAGCTGAGTTTTTAACAAAAAATCTTAGCCGATGAAGTCCCTTACCATCCACAATATGGACGCTGAATTGGCGAAAGCCATAGAAGAACTCGCTAAATCCAGCGGCTTGAGCCAGAATAAAGTGGTAAAGAAGTTACTCCGCCAGGCATTGAACCTTTCTGATCAGGAAAAGCCGAAACGTGATGTATCCGCTTTCTTCGGTGTATGGACGGAGGAAGAAGCGCAAGAATTCGAGGAAGCGATAAAAATTTTTGGCCAAGTCGATGAAGAAATGTGGCAATGAAAAAGATCACATTAGATACTAACGCGTATTCCGCCATATCAAAAGGCGTTTTTTCAGTGAAAGAAGCTGTAGAGCATGCCGACCAAGTCTTCATCCCTCTATTTGTGTATGCGGAACTGTTTTTTGGCTTTAAAAAAGGCAGCAGGGAGCAGGAAAACACTTCTTCACTGGCCAACTTTTTGAACTTGCCCGGAGTCTCTTTCCATATTCCCACCATTGACACTGCCCAAATTTACGCCGAAATTTTTCTGGATCTAAGGGCAAAAGGCCAGCCCCTACCCACAAATGACATTTGGATCGCCGCCTGTGCTGTGGAAACGGGCAGCGTCATTATCACCTTTGATAAGCATTTTTCACGTATCGCCCAGGCAAGAGTGTGGGACGAAATCTAGCAGCAAAACCAACCCCATGTCCACCCCAGCCCTACTCCTAACCTTCCTCCTCCTCGGCTTCGCCCTCTGGCTCGGCTGGCACCTCTTTTTCCGCCGCCGAAAAGTACAGGGGCTCACGGAAGAACAAAAAGCCCTGCTCGAAAAATGGGTGCGCTTCTACCGCCGACTGTCCGCAGAAGACAAGGCGCGCTTCGAGCAGGACGTGGCCTACTTCCTCAGCGAGGTGGCCATCACCGGTGTGGAAACGGAAGTGGAAG
>CAYVVK010000125.1:0-9077 GCA_964454855.1 uncultured Phaeodactylibacter sp.
CCAGAGAGCTACAAGTTGTTGATATTCAAAGGGTTTGATCCCGAACTGACGTTAACTACTGGTAGGGGCACTTGCCTTCCTCAATATGGCGCTCGAAATCCTCCCGGAAATACTTTAATGCGCTCTGCAGGGGTTCCATTGCTCCCGGAGCAAGGGCGCAATAGGTTTTTCCCATACCCAGATAATCAGTGTGGAAAGAGAGGATGTCCAGGTCTTCCGGCTTACCGCGCCCTTCCTCCAGGGCCTGCAGGGTTTTGGCCACCCAGGGCAGGCCATCGCGGCAGGGCGTACACCAGCCGCAGGATTCCTGGGCGAAGAAGCGCTCCAGGTTGTGCACAAAGCCTATGGGGCAGGTTTTGTCGTCCAGAATGATCACCGTACCGGTGCCCAGGCGGCTGCCGGCATCCATGACGCTGCTGTAGTCCATGCGGAGATCCATATGCTCTTCCGTTAGAAAATCGGTGGAGGCGCCGCCCGGCAGGGCTCCCCGAAACCGGTACCCCTCGCGCATTCCGCCGGCATGCTCTTCGATGATCTCCCGCAGGGGTGTTCCCAGCGGTAGTTCCCAGGTGCCGGGCCGATTGGCCTTCCCGCTTACCCCATAGATCTTGGTACCTCCTTCCTCCGTGAGGCTCAGGCTTTTGAACCACTCTGCTCCCCGGTTTACGATATGGGGCACATTGCACAGCGTTTCTACATTATTGACAATGGTCGGCTTGCCAAACAACCCGCTGGCCTGCGGGAAGGGAGGCTTGGCGCGGGGTGTGGCCCGTTTGCCTTCCAGCGCGTTGAGCAGGCCCGTTTCCTCTCCGCACATGTAACGGCCAACGCTGATGTGCACATGCATTTCCAGATCGAAGCCCGAGCCAAGGATATTCTTGCCCAGATAGCCGGCGGCGTAGGCTTCCTCGATGGCCTTTTTCAGTGCCCTGGCCGCTACCTTATACGCCCAGCGCAGGAAAATGTAAGATACTGTTGCCTGAATGGCGTAGGCCGCCAGTATCATACCTTCCAGCAATTGGTGAGGGTCTCCTTCCAGCAGCAGCCGGTCCTTAAAAGTACCCGGCTCCATCTCATCGGCATTGGCGATCAGGTACTTTTGCTTCGGAGCCTCTTTCCCCATGGGCACAAACCCCCATTTCATACCGGTACCGAAACCGGCGCCGCCCCTTCCTTTCAGCTCAGAAGCCTTGACCATATCCGTAAGCTCAGCCGGCTCCAGCTCCTTCAGGGCTTTGCGGACGGCCTGGTAGCCTCCAACAGCCTCGTATTCCTTCAAACTTAAAGGGCCTTTAGACAGATCAATATGTTGAGTGAGTGGCCGTTCCATATTCGTGTCTGATTTAGGTTAACGCTGGTTTGGTTTCACATTTGCGGCCCGTACCGGGCGAATACCAAATAGCGAACAGCAATTTCAAAAATTTGCCATCAGTTTAGTTCCTGGCTCCCCACAGGCCAGGAACACCGGATATGGTTTATTCATACCGGCTCAAAATTTCATCGAGCTTGCCTGCGTCCAGGCCGCGGTGCAGGTCATCATCGATCATCAGGGCCGGAGCCCGGTCGCAGGTGCCCAGGCAGGGTATGGGCAGCAGGGTGAAGCGATTATCGGGAGTGGTTTCTCCCCACTTAATGCCCAGCTTCTGGTTCAGATGCGCCACCAGCTTTTCATACCCCATCACCCAACAGCTGATGCTGTCGCACACCAGAATGACATGCCTGCCCACCGGCTGGCGAAACACCAGGTTGTAAAAAGTGGCTACGCTGTCGAGTTCATGCGGCGACATGTCAAGGAATTCCGCCAGCTCATTCAGGTGTTCATCAGACACCCAGCCGTGGTGTTTTTGCACAACGCTCAGCGCCTCCAGGGAGGCGGCACTGCGCCTGGGCAGGCTTTTCACATGGGCCTCGATCTCTTTTTTTTCTTCTTCAGATAGCATGAAACATCAGGTTTTTATCTATCGGTCGATATCAGCCAGTACATAGTCTATACTGCCTAAAATAGACAGCAAATCTGCCACGGTATACCCCCGGCTGATGAAGGAGATCATCTGCATATGGGGGAACGAGGGCGTCCGGATCCGGGTGCGGTAGGAAGTCGTGTTGCCGTCGCTGATGAGATAATATCCGTTGGAGCCCTTTGTCGCTTCGATGCCGTGAAAAGCCTCTCCGGCAGGGATCACCGGCCCCCAGCTTACGTTCAGAAAATGGTTGATCAGGGTCTCTATATCGTGCATGGTATTATCCTTCATCGGTGGCGTGGTGAGCGGGTGCCGCGATTTGTGGTCTCCCTCCGGCATGTTATTGAGGCATTGTTCAATAATGCGCAGGCTTTGCCGCATTTCCTCTACCCTTACTGCTGCCCGGTCGTAGCAATCGCCGTTAGCGGCTACCGGTATGTCGAATTCAAACTGATCGTAGGAAGAATAAGGCCGTTTTTTGCGGAAATCCCAGTCCATACCGGTGGCCCGCAGGCCGGGCCCGGTGACCCCCCATTCAATGGCTTCTTTTGTATCGTATACCCCTATGCCCACCGTACGATCCTTGAAGATCCGGTTTTTCATCACCAGCCGGTCGTACATCCGGAGGCGTTTGGGGAAGTAGTCAATAAAAGCCCGAACCAGTTTTTCCCAGCCTTCGGGAAGGTCGGCGGCCACCCCGCCGATGCGGAACCAGTTGGGATGCATACGGCCGCCCGATACTGCAGAGATGATATCAAATATGCGCTCCCGGTCTGAGAACATGTAAAAGACCGGGGAGAGCTGGCCCACATCCTGGGCGAAGGTGCCGTACCACACCAGGTGGCTGGATATGCGGAACAGCTCACAGAGCATGACCCGGATCACCTGCGCCCGTTGCGGCACATCGATGCCTGCCAGGCGTTCTACGGCCAGCAGATAGGCCAGGTTGTTCATCACACCGCCGAGGTAGTCTACCCGGTCGGTGTAAGGGATATAGGTATGCCAGGACTGTCGTTCTCCCATTTTCTCGGCTCCCCGGTGGTGGAAGCCGATATCCGGCACGATATCGACGATGTCCTCACCGTCTAGTTGGAGCACCAGGCGCAGCACGCCGTGGGTGCCGGGATGTTGAGGCCCCAGGTTCAGGAACATGAACTCGGTATCTTCCGATTCACGGCTCAGGCCCCAGTCCTCGGGTTTGAACTGCAGGGCTTCCTGTTCGCGCTTTTGCTTGTCCTGCGGAAGTTGAAAGGGCCCCATTTCCGTTGCCCGGGCGGGATGCTCTTTGCGTAGAGGGTGCCCCTCCCAGGTTAGCGGCATCAGTATCCTGCGCAGGTAGGGATGGCCTTCAAACTGAATGCCGAACATATCATAGGCCTCGCGTTCGTACCAGTTGGCATTGGGCCATATTCCGGTAATGCTGGGCGGCTTTGGCCCGCCATCTTTCAGGGCCACTTTGATGCGAATATCGGCGTTGCGCTCGAAAGAGAGCAGATGGTACACCAGGGTAAAATCCGATTCCACCCCATTGCGGTTGGCCCGGGCGCGCTCATCGACCGCGAAGAGGTCGTACAACATGGAGTAGGGGCGGCCAACATCCTCTTTGAGAAAGCGCAGCACTTTTTTGATCTCCCCGGCGGGCACCCAGTAGGTAGGCAGCCCATCGCGGGTAGCCTGAGGTACAAGCTGTTCCTCGCCGATCAATTGTTGTAGGGTTTTAGTGAGTTCGTCCATGTTGCAATTGAAAAATGCTTAAAGTTGGCTTTCCTTTCAATCTTTTTTCAGGTAATCCACGGAGGAGGGAAATCCCAGCGGTTCTCCTTCCGCCTGGCTGGGCGGTGTAATGCGCCCCATTTTCCTCCTGTCCTCTCTTTTCAGATCGCGCATAGAAGGCGGCTCGGCTTTGTAGACCCCCTGAGGGCCGATCGCCCAGCTGAGGGGGCGCTTCTCTTTGCCTACCTTATCGCGCAGCAGCGTCAGGCCTTCCATGAAGGCGCCGGGCTGGGGCGGGCAGCCGGGCACGTACAGGTCTACGGGTAAGAACTTGTCTACGCCCTGCACGACGGAATAGATATCGTACATACCGCCGGAGTTGGAGCAGGAGCCCATAGAGATCACCCAGCGGGGCTCCATCATCTGTTCGTAAAGGCGTTGAATGATGGGCGCCATCTTAATGAATACGGTACCGGCGATCACCATCAGGTCGGCTTCACGTGGCGTGCCGCGTATTACTTCAGCGCCAAATCGAGCCACGTCAAATTTGCTCGTAATGCTGGTGGCCATTTCCACAAAACAACAGCTCAGCCCGAAATGGAACGGCCAGATGGAGTTCTTTCTACCCCAGGCCAGCATATCCTGCATGGTACTGAACAAAATGCTTTGCTGTACGGCCTCTTCGTAAGAGCCATTGCCCTGCGTTGTTACAGCCGGGCTGTCGGGCTCGCTTAGCCACCACTTCATATCTGTTGTTTTTTTCTATTATGTAAAGCCTTGATAATCTTCCTGCCCTGCGGGCCGTAATCCAATGCGCCGGTGCTCCACTCGTAAGCCAGCGCCACCAGCAGAATACCTACGAACACCAGGGCGCCGATAAAGCCGGGCCAGCCAGCCGCTTCATGCCCAATGGCCCAGGCCACGATGAAAGCGGTCTCCAGGTCGAAAATGACGAAGAACATGGCGATCAGGTAGAAATCACTGGAGAAATGAAGGCGGGCGCTGCCGGTGGGCAGAATACCGGATTCAAATACCTCGCCGGTAGCCTCATCGGCATGGCGCTGCCCCAAGAGATAAGAAAGTACAACGATGGCGATGATCACTACCAACACCAGGCCGGCATACGCAACCAGCGGCCAGTACGTCTCTGTATGTATAATTTGTTCTTCCAAGCAATTTGAATTTATCTGAGGGGCTTTCCGGATCGTAAATTTCCCGCCCCTCTCGTTTTGAAATATACATAAAAACCGTTGATTATCACAGGTTTTTGCACTGTAACACTAGTGTTTTGTGGTCAACACAACTGACACTTTGTGTGCACGTTTCTTATTTTAAAACTGCCCCACTGCCCTACCCCGCCACCCAACGCTCGATCATCTCCAGCATTCCCTGCGGGAACACGCCCAGCCAAACCAGCGCTATGGCCAGCAGCACCAGGGCCAGCCCCACTCCCGAAAACAGGCGGAACGGAATGCTCACCGGCTCCTCCGCCCGGGAAAACATGGCCACGATAATACGCAGGTAGTAGAACAGGCCGATGACGCTGGCTATTACCAACACGAACAGCAATGCCCAAAGGCCCTCCTGAGCACCGGCGGCGGCAATGTAGAACTTACCGATAAAGCCCGCCGTCAGCGGAATACCCGCCAGGGACAGCAGTACGGCAGTGAATGCGATGGCTGGCACGGGTTGTCGCCAGAAGAGCGAACGGTATACCGCCAGCTGTTCCGCCTCCTCTTCTCCTGCCGATAAGTAAGTGACCAGGCCAAAGGCACCCAGTATCGTGACAAAATAAGCCACCAGATAGAAGGTGCTGGCCTGCACGGCCATAGCGCCCCCGGCCAGCACCAGATACCCCAGGTGTGCGATAGAACTGTAGGCGAGGATGCGTTTCACATTATCCTGAAATAAGGCCAGTAGGTTGCCTCCCAGCATGGATGCGGCCGCGAAAATGGAAAAAAGAAGGAACAGCGCAGGAAATTGATAACCGCCGGCCTCATCGTAAAAACGCAAAAGTACACCGACCACCCCTCCTTTCGATACGGTGGCAACCAGGGCGCTTACAGGCGCCGGTGCTCCCTCGTACACGTCAGCAGCCCACATGTGGAAGGGAACCAGCGCCAGCTTGAACCCTATGCCAACGATGAGCAGCCCCATCCCGGTAAGGAGCAACAGGGAATAAGCTTGTGTTTCGGCAAAGTACTTACCGATCTCGGCAAAACCCAGCACTCCCGTTTCGTAATATACCAAAGCCATGCCGAATAGCAGAAAAGCTGCCGAGGCCGCCGCCAGGATCAGGTATTTCACCCCCGCTTCAATAGAGCGTTCCCGCGACTTGATGAGGTAGCCGATCAAAGCGTACAAACTTACGCTCAGCAGCTCCAGCCCGAGGAACAGGGTAGCGAAATGACGCGCCGACACCAGGATGGATGCTCCCAGAACGGCGAGCAGGATCAAGATGTAATATTCTTCCATCTGCTCCCGCAATGGCTCCAGGTAACGGTAGGAAAGCACCACCACTATTAATCCGGCTGCACTGAGCAGTGCCGTATAAAACAGGCTGAAGCCGTCGATCACCAGCAGTGGCCCAACCGCCCTCGAAACAGAGGCCGCTGGGGCCAGTGATGCTGCGAAAGTGGCCAGCAGGGCCAAACCGGACAGATAGTACACCAGCCGATGGTTCCGGTGAATGGCAATCACCAACAGGAGGAGGACCGAGGCGCCGGCGAGGATCAGCAGTGGCAGGAGGCTTTGAAAATCCTGTATCGACATGGTTTTCGCTTTTTATTTTCCGGTTTGTTTTTCATCGGCGGTGATGAACAGGGTACCCTTCTCCTCTTCCTGGCCGATCGACTCTTCTTCCACTGAATAAGGGGCCAGAATAAGCCGCAACGGGCCATCGGCACTGTTCAAAACAGGCCGGGGGTACAGGCCGAGCCAGAAGATCAGCACAATCATGGAGCCCATCACCAACCATTCCCGTACATTCAGGCCCGGAAGCACCCGCTTCTCGGGCAGCGGGCCGTGGAAGGCCCGTTGTACGATCCACAAAGAGTATACTGCTGAGAAGACCAGCCCCAGGGCAGCCAGTACTGTCCATAAGATATTGGCCTGCCAGGCGCCCAGCAGTGTCAGAAATTCGGCGACGAAATTGCCCATGCCGGGCAACCCCAAAGAAGCCATGGCAAACAACAGGGCCACCGCACCCATATCGGGCATAGCCTGCCACAAGCCTCCCATCTGTGCCAGATCCCGCGTATGTATCCGCTCCTGGATGTAGCCGACGATGATGAACAAGGCGCCGGTGCTGATGCCGTGCGCGATCATCTGCATCACTACTCCCTGATAAGCAATGAGGTTGAAGGCAAAAGCACCGAGCAGCACAAAGCCCATATGGCTTACGCTGGTGTAGGCCACCAGCCGCTTCAGGTCCGTCTGTGCGAAGGCCAGCTTCGCCCCGTAAAGAATGCTGAGAACTCCCAGGGCCATAGCAACGGGGGCAAAATCGCGGGCGGCCTCGGGGAACAGAGGGATCACAAAGCGCAGTATGCCGTAAGCGCCGGTTTTCAGAAGTAAGGCAGCGAGAATTACACTCCCGGCAGTGGGCGCCTCGGTATGGGCGTCGGGCAGCCAGTTGTGGAAAGGCACGGCAGGCAGTTTTACCACAAAAGCGATCAAAAAGCCGAGCATCAACCACAAAGCCGTACGGCCAGGTAATTCAGTGCCCAGCAATTCGGGATAATCGAAAGTATAAACTCCTGTATTCCGGCCGTGGATGAAATACAGGCCCAAAATGGCCAGAAACATCAGCAGGCCGGAAGCCTGAGTGAACAGAAAGAACTTGTAAGCAGCATAGATCCTGTTCTTGTACCCCCAGATGCCGATCAGAAAATACATCGGCACGAGCATAACTTCCCAGAAAAAGTAGAACAAGAAAAGGTCCATCGCCAGAAATACGCCGGTGATGCCGGCCAGTATCCAAAGGATGTTGAAATGGTAGAACCCTACCCGCTCATGTACCTGATTCCAGGAAACCAGTACGGCAAGAGCGCCGATGAAGAAGGTAAGGCCCAGCAGAAGGAGGCTAAGCCCGTCGAGCGCCAGGTGAAAACGAATGCCGAAGGAAGGGATCCACGGAGTATTGAGTTCGGCCAGCCACAGGCCCGGCTTGCTCAAACTACCGGCAGGGATCGTAAGGGCAAAAGCAAGCAGCAGGGCCAGGCCGGCCAGCGAAGCGGCCAGGGCGATCCAGCGTGGCCAGGCCCGGTTCCAATAGGAAGCCAGCCAGGCCAGCAGCCCTCCCCCCAATAAGATAATTACCATCCAGGCCAGGATCATGATAGTGCGATTATGGTGATGATGATCAGTGCGCCCAGCGTCAGGCCAAAGGCGTACCAGCGCAGCTGGCCGGACTGAGTGCGGCTGAACAGCTTATACAAAGTCCGGTTGGCTTGCGCCAGTGCCGTGTAGAAGTAGTCGATGAAGTCTGCACGATTAATGGTGGCCAGCCAGACAAACGGCCGGATCAGCAGGCGTTCGTACAGCCAGTCGAACCCCCAACCCATAAACCAGAAACGGTGGAGGCTGGAAAAGGAGCCGTACACCCTGGCAGCCAGTTCCGGCCGGCGCAGATAACAATAATAGCCGATGAACAAGCCGGCGAATACTACAGCAGCTGCCGCCAGCTGAAAAGCCAGCTCGTCGGCCAGGATCGACTCCTCAATATGAAGAGCGGGCAAAGCAGTGGACAGCCAGCCTGAAAACAAATGAACCTCCGCAAGAGTATGCGGCATTTCTACAAACCCGGCCCCCAGCGATAATACGGCCAGAACGATCAGGGGAACGGTGATCAGGACACCCGGCTTTCTGTCCGGCTCTTGTTTCGCCTCACCGAAGAAGGTCAGAATAACCATCCGCGCTGTATACACGGCAGTGATAAAGGCCCCAAGCAGGCCTGCCGCCCACAGCCAGGGGCTGCCCGTTTCGGCGGCCCAGGCGTACCATAGGATCTGGTCTTTGCTGTAAAACCCGGCGGTCACCAGCGGCAGGGCAGCCAGAGCAGCAGAGCCCGCCAGGAAAGTCCAAAAGGTAATGGGCATCTTTTTCCAAAGGCCCCCTATTTTGAACATATTGTGCTCGTGGTGCATCGCCAGGATGACCGCTCCCGCGCCCAGGAACAAAAGCGCCTTGAAGAAAGCGTGGGTGAAAAAATGAAAGACGGCGGCCGACCAGGCGCCCAGCCCCAGCGCCAGAAACATATACCCGATCTGGCTGATCGTGGAATACGCAAGTACCCGTTTGATATCCGACTGGGCCAACGCGCTAAAGCCCGCCAGCAGGAGGGTGGCCGCTCCAATAACGGCCGTTAGGGCCATCACTGCAGGCGCCAGCTCAAAAATGGCG
>CAYVVK010000125.1:9087-12358 GCA_964454855.1 uncultured Phaeodactylibacter sp.
ATGGCGTGCATGCGGGCGATCAGATATACACCGGCAGTAACCATAGTAGCCGCATGTATCAAAGCACTCACCGGCGTGGGGCCCGCCATGGCGTCCGGCAACCAGGCCTGTAACGGCAGCTGTGCCGATTTGCCGAGAGCGCCGCCCAGTAACAGCAGAGCTGCCCAAAAGGCCGGCTGCGATCCCACGCTCCAGCTTTGCGGAGCTGCCGCCGTGATCGCTGAAATATCGAGTGTGCCGAAGGAGGAGAACAATAGAAACAAGCCCAGGGCCATAGCGGTGTCTCCTACCCGGGTCATTACAAAAGCTTTGCGGGCGGCGTAGCCATTGTCAGCATTTTGATACCAAAAACCAATGAGCAGGTAGCTGCCCAGGCCGACGCCTTCCCATCCCAGATACATCATGATCAACGAGTCGGCCAATACCAGAATGAGCATGGCACCGACAAACAGGTTCATATAGGCAAAAAAACGTGCAAAGCCCTCCTCCTCTTCCATGAACTCTACCGAATACAGATGAATGAAGAACCCCACCACTGTAATGATCAGTACAAATACTAATGAAAGCGAATCGAGGTACAATGCGAAGGAGGGTGTAAAGCCCGCTACTTCGATCCATGCCCACAGGCTTTGCCGGAAGGCGTAACCCTGCGGAGGCACCGAAAGAAACTGAACCGCCACCAGGACGGCCAGTAGTGCAGCAAGCCCTATGCTGCTCACCCCCACCCAGGCGGTAACCTTCCTGGAAAGCAGGTGGCCCAGAACTGCCAGGACAAAAAATCCGGCAAGGGGAACTGCGGGGATAAGCCATAGATATTCAAGCATAGCTCCGAATAGGTTTAATTATCCTCTCATTCTGTTTATTTCGTCGGCATCCAGTGTCTTGTACTTCTGAAAGATCTTCAGGATGAGCGCCAGCCCGACCGAGACCTCGGCGGCGGCCATTGCCAGTATGAAAATGAACATGGCCTGGCCATCGGCGCTGGCCCAGCGGGCGCCGCCCAGTATGAAGGCCAGGCCCGCTGCGTTGAGCATGATCTCGATGGACAAGAGCATGAAAATGACGTTGCGGCGTATCAGTAAACCTACCAGCCCCAGGCAAAACAACACGATGGCCACCACCATGCCCTGTTCTATGTACGTGGGGGTCATAATTCTTCATTTTTCAGATAACGATGCACTACCTTTTTCTCCCGCCGGCCGATATGATAGGCGCCTACCAGCCCGGCCAGCAACAGGAAAGCAGCGATTTCAACACCTAGTACATAGGGGCCGAACAGGCTGGCGCCGACCGCTTCCGGAGATACCAGCGTAAATTCACCCCACGCCAGCTCCCGGCGGATGGCCAGCAGGTATACCAGCTCGGACGCCAGCACCAGCGTGAAAATGGTGGGCAGCACCCAGATGCGGGGCGTCAGCAATTGCCGCTCCCATTCCCGGGTTTCCTTGCCCAGGTTCAGCATCATGATGGCAAAAATGAACAGCACCATGATCGCACCGGCGTAAATGATGATCTCCAAAGCCGCTGCGAAGTGGGCGCCCATGACAAAAAACAGGACGGCCAGCGCCAGCAGCGAAACGATCAGGAACAACAGGGCGTGTACCGCATGCAGGCGGGTAATGGCCAGTACGGTGGCGGCGATGGCGATCAGTGCGGAAATGTAAAATGCTGCTTCCATGCTTAAGGCAATAAGGTTTTGATATCTATAGGAGGGTCTTCCCGTTCGGATTCTCCCTTGGCTTTGCCGCCGATCTCCATTCCCGATACTTTCCAGTAATTGTAGCCGTGGTACTTTCCTTCGCCGTCGATCAGCAGGTCTTCCTTTTCGTAGACCATATTCTGGCGCTGGTATTCGCTCATTTCGAAATCGGGGATCAGCTGAATGGCGTAGGTCGGACAGGCTTCTTCACAAAACCCACAGTAAATGCAGCGGGAAAAGTTGATGCGAAAAAACTCCGGATATCGGCGCCCGTTTTCGTCTTCGGTAGCCTGCAGCGCGATGCAGTCCACCGGACAGGCCACCGCGCAGAGGTAACAGCCTACGCAGCGCTCTCCTCCATCCGGGTCCCGCGTCAGCACGATCCGGCCCCGGTACCGAGGAGGCAGCCGGAACGCTTCATCCGGATACTCCACCGTGACCTTTTTGCTGAAAAGGCGAAAAAAAACGATCCAGATAGATCGGAGAATACTCCACATAGGTGTCGGTTTTAATTTATATAATGTCAGTTCGGGATCATACCTCTTGAAGATCAATAACTTGCAGTTTTCAAGAGCCATTCGCTGTACACCACCGGATACTTGCTTGATTGTGTATATGTGTATACGTGCATTCGTGCATAAGTAGAATAAGCCGCTCAATCTCTCGACCCTTCAACCCTTCTTTCCTTCCCCCTCTCACAGCAAGGCCAAATAGCCCGTCACCATCAGGTTTACCAGCGACAGCGGCAGCAATACTTTCCAGCCATACCCCATAAGCTGGTCATAACGGGGGCGCGGCAAAGCGGCCCGCAGCAGTATGATAAAGACAATAATGGCGAAGGTTTTCAGCAGGAACCAGACAATGCCTGGCAAGAAGGACGGCCCCAGCCAGCCCCCAAAGAACATGGTGGTGGTGAAGGCCGCCAGCATGGTCACGCCGATGTACTCCCCTACGAAGAACATCCCGAACTTCATACCCGAATATTCAGAATGATAACCCGCGATCAACTCACTTTCCGCTTCGGGAATATCGAAGGGCAGGCGATGGAGTTCCGCAACGCCGGCGATGAAGAAAACGACAAAACCCACGAACTGGGGCACAATATTCCACATGCTCTGCTGCGCCAGTACGATCTCCGACAGGTTGAATGAACCGGCCATGATGACCACGCCCAGTAAGGAAATGCCCATGAACACCTCGTAGGTGATCATCTGGGCGGCGCCCCGCATGGCGCCCAGCAAAGAATATTTGTTGTTTGAAGACCAGCCTCCCAGTACAATAGCGTAAACGCCCAGGGAAGACATGGCCAGAAAGAAAAGTACGCCGATATTCAGGTCAGCTACCACAATACCGGGCGCCAGCGGAATGATCGCGAAACTCAGAAAAGCGGTAAACACCACTACGGCTGGCGCCAGGATGAACACCGGCTTGTCGGCAAAAGGGGGTATCCAGTCTTCCTTAAACATGAGCTTGATCGCATCGGCCACCGGCTGCAACACTCCAAATGGCCCCACCCGGTTGGGGCCCTGGCGGTCCTGCCACCAGCCCAGCAGCCGCCGCTCCAGCCAGATC
>CAYVVK010000126.1:0-12333 GCA_964454855.1 uncultured Phaeodactylibacter sp.
TGGGCATCGTCACCGTTCCCGGCAACTTTATCGTAGATGCCTACCCCATCAGTATGCGCTGGATCGATTTCGTCGTAGTCGCCCTGACGGTAACGGGCATCGGCTTGCTGGCCTCGCTGCCCCCGGCACTGCGGGCGATGCGGGTTTCGGCGCTGATCCGGGAGGAGTGATTACATTGTTATATTGTTATATTGCTATATTGTTATATGGTTAGCCGGACGTTTTTATTCTACCTATGATGCTTCGATAGCAGAGCTCAAAATACTCTACTTCCGGCGTTTGAAATCGATTGCTATACGGTTTGGCGGCCAGCCGCTTCAACTGGCCTGGCGCCCTTCCCGTCTTTGCGGTAAAAAAACCATCTTAGCCCACACTTTTGAATCCGGTAAACCGATCCCCGAAATGAGAAAATGCTTACTTTTTGTTTTTTCCATCCTTTACTCCGGGCTTTTCGCCCAACCCACCGAAACCTACTCCCGCATCAAAATAAGCCTGGAGTACACCGCACTCGAAGACATCGCCGCTCTGGGCCTGGAAACCGAGCACGGCCAGTACGCCCCCGGGCGCTATCTGATCAACGACTTTGAAAAACAGGAGATCGCCCTGCTGGAAGAGGCAGGTATCCCATTCGAGGTGCTCGCCGAGGATGCCTCCCGCTGGTACGTGGAGCGCAATCGGGAAGAAGTGGAGCAGCGCGGCGGCAATACCTGCCCCGAAGAAACGGATGGCTACGACTACCCCACCCCCGCCAATTACGAGTACGGCTCCATGGGTGGTTACTATACCTACGAAGAGATGCTCGACATCCTCGCCCGCATGGCGGAGCTATACCCCCGGCTCATCACCCCCGTGCAGCCCATCGGCGACTTTCAGACCCACGAAGGGCGGCCCATCTACTGGCTGCGCCTGTCCGACAACCCAGAGACAGACGAGGACGAGCCCGAACTCCTCTACACCGCCCTGCACCACGCCCGAGAGCCCAACAGCCTCTCCCAAATGATCTTCTACCTCTGGCACCTCCTCGAAAATTACGAGACGGACGCCGAAGTACGCTATCTGGTGGACAATACGGAGATGTACTTCATTCCCTGCGTGAACCCCGACGGCTACATTTACAACCAAACCACCAACCCCAACGGCGGCGGCCTGTGGCGAAAGAACCGCCGCGACAACGGCGACGGCACCTTCGGCGTAGACCTCAACCGCAACTACGGCTTCCACTGGGGCGAAGACAATCAGGGCTCTTCTCCCAATACCAACTCCCAGGTCTACCGCGGCCCGGAACCCTTCTCGGAGCCGGAAACCCAGGCGGTGAAGTACTTCTGCGAGAACCATCAGTTTCAACTCGCCCTCAACTACCATACCTATGGTAACCTGCTCGTCCATCCCTGGGGCTTTAACGACACGCCCACCGAAGAAGATGACATCTTCAAGGGCATGGGCGGGGTAATGACTCAGGAGAACAACTTCACCCTGGGCACCGGTACGGAAACTGTGGGTTACGTGGTTAATGGCGACAGCGACGACTGGATGTACGGGGAGGAGGAAACAAAAAATGCCATCTACTCCATGACGCCCGAGGTTGGCCCGGGTTTCTTCGGCTTCTGGCCGCCACAAAGCGCCATTGATCAGCTCAATAAATCCTGCCTGCTGCAGAACCTGAAAACCGCCAACCTCGTCCTCAACTACGCGGAGGTGGAGGGCCAAAGCGGCGGGTTGCTCGCCACACAGGAGGGCGAGATCCGCCTGATGGTAAAGAAATACGGACTGATGGAAGGCCCGCTCACCCTCAGCCTGAGTGCCGGCAGCGACAATGTAACGGCAGAGGCCAGCCCGCAAACCTATACGCTCGCCCAACTGGAAGAGGCGCCCTACTCTTTCCGCTATACCCTCGATGAGCACATCACCGATGGAGAGGAAGTGCTGTTCGTCCTGCAGCTGGACAACGGTACTTTCGTGCAAACGGACACCCTGCGCAAGCAGGCCCTGCGTGGCATACCGCAAACCGTATTTTCCGATGGCCTGGAAACTGCCAACAACTGGGCAACTGCCGGGCAGTGGAGCATCACAGAGAGCGATTTCATCTCCGCCCCCAGCAGCTATACCGACAGCCCCGGCGGCAACTACGCCAATGGCACCCGAAACCTCCTTTTGCTGCGCAACCCCATTTCCCTTGCCGATGACAACGGCCAGCGGGCTTTCCTGCGCTTTTGGGCGCGTTGGGAGATCGAGTCCGGCTGGGATTATGTGCAGCTGCTCCTTTCCACCAACCGCGTCATCTACAAACCCCTCTGCGGCAAGTACACCAAAACAGCCACCGGCAATTTCCAGCCTGAAGGAGAGCCCGTGTACGATGGAGTGCAGGAGGAATGGGTACAGGAGGAGATCGAGATCACCGAATACCTGGGCGAGGAGGAGATCTTCCTGCGCTTCGACCTCGTCTCCGACGGCTTTTTCAGCATGGACGGCTTTTACTTCGATGATATGAAGGTGGTTACTTATGCCGAAGAAGAGCTGACGAAGCTCCCGGAGCCGGGAACTGGCCTGGCATACTTCCACGCCCTGCCCAATCCTTTCCGGCAGCAGATCAGCGCCGAATTCGCCCTGAGCAGCCCTCGTGAAAGAGTGGTAGCCCGACTGCTCAACCCCTTCGGGCAAACCATCGCGGAAGAATGGTTGCCGGAGGTGCAGCCGGGTGTACCACGCCGCATCAGTTTCTCTACCGATAGGCTGAGCCCCGGCATTTTCTTTCTACAATTGTGGAGCGAGGAGCAGTTACTGGATGTGAGGAAAGTGGTGAAAACGGAATAGGAAAGACAAAAGGTAAAAGGTAAAAGGTAAAAGGGATTGGCGTTTTCTTGATGTGCTCGCAGGCGCCGAGGATATCCAGCAGGCTCTGGTGCTGCGCTGGACTTTCAAAGCCAGGTGCCCGACGTCTCCAAACCAGTTGTCATTCGTCTGGTAATAGATCATATTGCTTTATAGATTGGCTTTACTTAACCGGGGTTGTGTAAAAAGGTACCTCCAAGCTTCGTCTTGGAGAATTTGAAATATATTCACCATTATCAAAGAAATATTTACACAATATTATTTTTATCGATTAACTTGAATTTAAGCTTTTTACACAACCCCGGCAGGCACAAAATACAACACAGGAATGGCTTTGCCAGAAGGGAGCTGTCAGTTCTCGTAAAAGTAGAAGCCATTAGGGGAAATGCCTACGCCCACCGAATCGACGAGGCTACCCAAGGCATCATACCGCAGTGCAGCTCCCTGGCTCTGGAAGTCCACCGCATCGCCCAGCCAGACATTGCCGGTGCCGGGCTCTACTCCAAGGCCGTACAGCTGCCGGGCGCCGGCCTCGATGAAGGGCTCAGCGGGCAGCATTTCGGCATTGATGCCCACTTCAAAGAGGTCGATATTAATATAGTACAGCCTGCTGCCGTCATTGCTGGCCTCCATCCGGGGCGCAAAGCCCACATTGGTATCCGGGAACGGCAGGGTTTTGAGCACCTTCCTGTTCTCCGTATCCACCTGGTACAGCCCTCCCGGAGTGCCGGAATCGGAGTCGCCCGAGCAGAGCACCCAAAGCCGCCCATCGCTGTCTACGGCCAGGGCGCTGGGGCTGAAGCCAACAGTAAGGCTATCGGCCAGGCTGTGGGTTTCTGTATCGACAATATACAGTTGGTCGTTGGGCGGCTGGTTGAAGGAAGTAGGAGCCACGACAAAGACCTCATCGCCCATCAGCCTCATCTCTTCGGTCCAGTCTTCCGGCATGGGTATTGAACCGGTGATGATGCCGCGTTCCAGGTTGACGATACTGAGTTGTCCGGCGAAGAGGTCCGATACATAGGCCAGGCTGTCGTTAACGGACAGCAAATGGCGGGGGGAAGTGAATCCTTCGATCGCGCCCAGAGATTCCCGGGTATCGATATCCATGATCTCAACCCGCTGGGAGTTGTTCAGCACCAGGTAGGCCAGGTCGCCGATGATCGTCATGCTCTGAAAGATATCGCCCAGCGGGCGGCCGTTGGCATCCTGAAATATCCGGGTTTCCAGGGTTTCACTTTCGAATTCGAAAAAGGAAAGAGAGCCGTTGGCCTGGTTGAAGAGCCCTTCATTGGTGATGAAAACCCCGGCAGCCACGCCGGTATCCGGGCCCTGTGGCCCGTCGTCGTCATTATCGCAATTGGACAGCCAGAGTACAGTGCATAGCATCAGGAGAAAGTGGTAACGCATCATTGTTTATTTAGTGGTTGATTAAATTGGGCCTGTAGCCCTATTCGGAAATGCCGGCCCGGCATGGGCCGGTTGGCGATCAGTTCGTAGTCTTCATTCCAGAGGTTTTCCAGGCGGAAGTACAGCTTTCCCGAGCCGCCCTTCCACTGCCAGCTGCGGGACAGCCGCAGGGCCGCGAGGGTATAAAGAGGCAGCCATTCGGAATTATCGGCCAGGGTGTAATTGCGGCCCGCCCATTCCTGGTAGTAGGAAGCGTACCAGCCTTTGTATTGCCAGCTCAGCAGGGCATTGCCCTGGTGCACCGGCACGTAGATGAGTTGCCGCCCCACCGACCGGTCGGCCGGCCGCCGCGAGCGTTCGTTGGTGGAACGGGTATAACTATATTGGAGTGCGAGAGAAAAGCGGTTTCCTCCGGCCTGGCGCCCAAGTTCCAGGCGGCTGCTTCCGCCGCGGCTCCACACCTCGCGCACATTATCGGGCGTGAACAGGCCATTCCGGGGCAGCCAGATGATCCAGTTCTGCACATTGTAATTGAAGGCGGAAAGCCGCAGGAGAGCCCGCCAGGGCCCCCACTTTTTCTTACCCTGCAGGTATAAGGATTCATTCCAGCTTTCTTCCGGCAGCAGATCGGGATTCCCCAGTTCGGGCCAGTACTGGTCGTTGAAAGTAGGCAGCCGGTAGTTGCGCGAGGCCGTCAGGCCGGCTTTCAGCTCATTATTGGCCGCATATTGCAGGCTGAGCGCCGGCGTAAAGGGCGTGGCGGTGCCGTCCACCCATTCCTGCCGGCCGTTGAGCACCGCTTCCCAGCGCTGGCTGCTGCTGTGCCAGCGCAGGGCGGCAAAGGCGGCCAGGCGGCTCTGGCGGGGCAGGCCTTCGTATACATTGGAGCGCGCCTCCAGGTAGTTGAACTGAAGGCCCGATTTCACATCCCACTGCCCCGGAAATTGTTGCGTTTGTTCCACTTCCGCCAGCAAAGAGCGGGTGCGGCTGTCGGAATCGGTGCCGCTCAGCGAATCGGCATAGACGAGCTGGTTCTCGAAGGCGGCCAGTCGGGCGGCCCAGCTGCTTTGGGCCCCCACCCACTGCCAGTCGGCTGCTCCCCGCAGGGCACGGTCTTCCTGCCGGGCCAGGCTACGCGCCTGTACCCGGGTAGGCGGAATGTCGCGGCCGGCACTGTGCGCCCAGAAATGCAGGCGCAATTTCTGATGCTCAGACAGGCGCATGGTATTTTCCTGCATCAGCCCCAGCTGTCGGCTGCCGGCATGAGGGAGCCGCCTTTCTTCGCCCAAAAGATTTTGGTAGGGATAATCATTTTCTGCCGATTGCAGGAAAAGCCGGGTGGAGCTGCCGAAGCCTTCACTGCCATAATCAAATTCCAGCCCCTGCCCCAGATAGCCAAAGCTCCCTCCCTCCCCCTGATAGCGAAACCCCCAGCCTTCCTCCGGCTTTTGCCGGCTGTCCAGGTGGATGGCGCCGCCGATGGCGCCGCTACCCCAAAGGGAGCTGCCGCCGCCAAGCACGATGCGGGCATCGTCGAAGAAAAAAAGGGGCAGGATGCTGAGGTCTGTAAGGCCAAGCATAGGGTCCTGAAGCGGCAGGCCGTTCCACAGCACCGCCGTATGCGAAGCCGAAGTACCCCGGATGGCTGCCGTGGCAATATTGCCGGCGCCGTAATCCTTCACATAAATGCTGCCCTGCTGCCGCAACAGCTCGGAGACATTGCCCACCTTCAGCAACTCAAGTTGCAGGCTGTCTGTCACCGCCTGCTCGTGGCCGGGCTGCCAGCCCTGAAGGCGCGTAGCCGTGACGGTCACCTCCGGAATGTCGACCGTATCGGCCTGAGCAAAAACGGAGGCAGCGATAAACAGGCAGGCGCAGCCTGTAAGCAGCAAACGATGGAAATACCGGCAATGATTAAAGGCCATGCAAAGCGTTTGTGTTGCACGGGCGGAGGAGGGAGTTGGATTGTTACATTGCTAAATTGTTAGATTGTTTCTGGCCAGGCCCTTTAGAATGGTGCCTCAAACCAACAGTATGGCAATGCGACAATCGCCTAGCGGACAGCTAAAGGCAACAATGCAGCAAACTAACAATGTAACCATTTGACGTAACTCACCTTACCTTTAGCCCGAAGGTAAAAATGACACAATTACTCTGGCAGGTCTTCTGACTTGCTCCACTGCGCGGCCGCCTTCCCATAGAAACAGTGGCTTTTAAGCGGCGCAGTTGGAAACCACTGGGGTTTCCGGAGCCTACAGCTGCGGGTACAGTCCCTGACTGGAGGATCTATGACAGCAACAATGTAACCATTTGACAATGTAGCAATCTGCCCCGGACATTCGGAAATAAAGCGTTTCAGGCTCTGCTATCGAAGCAGTAAAAGTAACCGAACATTTTCCGGGGGCTCACCTCTTCACAGGGTTCCCTTTTCATGCCGATCTTGAAGTGTCGGCAACCAAAGTGAGACAAAGGTAAAAAAAAGTGACGGGAACTGAGTGCATCTATCCTTTCCCTGACAAAAGTAATTTTCGGCCCATGACAAAACTCAATGAACCGCCATCAGTGAAGCCTTATATTTTCCTCCAGTTTTCTCCCTTTTATAAAATCGTCAACTCCTCATCATGAAAAGAATTATTCCGCTTTTAGCCTTCCTTTTAGGAATGGGCGCTCCGCTGTTTGGACAGCAGGACGAGGCCGGCTGTAAGGATCACGATGCCCTCGTTCGGATGGAGCAGCAGGCGCAGGAAGCCATCCTCCAGTTTCGCGCTTCCCCCTATACCGACAATTACGACCTGAAATACCAGCGTATGGAGTGGGAGATCGACCCGGCCGTCCGCTACATAGCAGGCACCGTGACTTCTTATTTCATACCTACGAAAGCAGATTTTCTGGAGATCCAGTTCGATTTTGCCAAGGAATTACAGGTAGAAGCCATTACCTACCACGGGGAAAGCCTCACCAGCTTTTATAAAACGGAGGAACGGCTGGCCATTCCCCTGCCGCAGGCCGTTCCTTCCGGCCAGCTCGACTCCATAAGCATTCAGTACAAAGGCGTGCCTCCCGCCACCGGCTTCGGCTCTTTCGTGCAAGCCTCCCACGCCGGCACGCCCATCGTCTGGACGCTTTCCGAGCCCTACGGCGCCCGCGACTGGTGGCCCTGCAAGCAGGACCTCAGCGATAAGGTAGACAGCATCGACATCATCGTGCGCACGCCCCAGGCCTACCGCGTGGCCAGTAATGGCCTGCTGGTAGAAGAAAAGGCAGAGGGAGGCGACAAGATCTACCACTGGAAACACCGCTACCCTATTCCCGCCTATCTGATCGCCATTGCCGTCACCAATTACGCCGTTTATTCCGACTATGTGCCGGTAGAGGAAGGCGAGCCCATAGAGGTGCTCAATTACGTCTTTCCCGAAGGGCTGGATCATGCACAAAGCTCCACGGGCACTACGGTGGACGTGATGCAGCTCTTCAACGAACTCTTTGGCCTCTACCCCTTTGCCGATGAGAAATACGGCCACGCCCAGTTTGGCTGGGGCGGCGGCATGGAACATCAGACCATGAGCTTTATGGCGAGCTGGTCGCACCTGCTGCAGGCCCACGAGCTCGCCCATCAGTGGTTCGGCAATAAGGTCACCTGCGGCAGCTGGGAAGACATCTGGCTCAACGAGGGCTTCGCCACTTACCTCGAAGGGCTGACCTATGAGTACGGCCTGGGCAACAAGACCTTCCAGAGCTGGCTGAGCGGAAAGATCAGCAACATCACCAGCCAGCCTGATGGATCGGTATTTGTGTCCGACACCACCAGCGTATGGCGCATTTTCAACGGGCGCCTTTCCTATGACAAGGGCGCCATGCTGCTCCACATGCTGCGCTGGAAACTCGGCGATGAGGATTTCTATCAGGCCCTGCGCAACTACCTCAATGATCCGGCCTTAGCCTTCGGCTATGCCCGCACCGAAGACCTGAAACGGCACCTGGAACAACAGAGCGGCCGGAACCTGGATGAGTTCTTTGCCGACTGGTTCTACGGCCAGGGGCACCCCTCCTATCAACTGGAATGGTGGCAGAGCGAGGGCCAGCTTCACCTCAGGCTGCAACAAACCACCTCCCATTTCTCTGTAGATTTCTTTGAAATGCCGGTGGAAGTAAGGTTCATGGCCGTAGGTGGTAATGTAGACCTGGTATTCGACCATACCTACAACGGGCAGGAGTTCGTCGTCGATTTTCCCAATGAGATCGTTATCGTAAAGATCGACCCCAATAACTGGCTGGTATCCCGGGGCAACACAGTGATGGAAGTAGCGGTTACCTCCACCGGCGAGCCGCTGCTGGAAGAAGTAGCACTATTCCCCAATCCCGCTACTACAGAACTTGTAGTGCAGGCGCCGGCCCAGCTGTTGCCCGCACAGGCCCGGATCGTCGATATGCAGGGGCGGTTATTCCGGGAGCTGCAGCTACGCCATGAACAGGAAGTTATCGATATCCGGGAGCTTCCCGCCGGCTATTACTACCTCGTCTTGCAGCGGGGAGATGCCAGAAAGGCGCTACCCTTTGCCAAAAACCGGTAGGGAATAGCACGGCCAGCAGCACTTAATTTCCTATTTTAGCCCAAAAACATACCATAATGAAAGCTTATCTGTATCTGCTGCCGGCCCTGGCCGTTTTTCCCTTGTTGCTCCCGGGCCAGGAAACCGAAAAGGTTACAATTCCCGGCTCGGAAGTCTCTTTTACGATGATCCATATACCGGCAGGAAGCCTGGAATGGGAAGAAAAAGAAGGCGCTGCGGTTCCTTTAAAGATCGACGCCTTCTGGATGGGCGCCTGTGAAGTAACCCACGATGAGTTCGTGCTCTTCCAGTACCGGGAGAATGATTCGGATGTCAGCAGCCGGGAAGAGGGCGAATACTCGGCAGATGCCGTAAGCCGCCCCACCCCACCTTATATGGATTACACTTACGGCATGGGCACCGCCGGCGGCTTTCCGGCAGTGAGCATGACGCAGCAGTCCGCCCTGCGCTACTGCCGCTGGTTGTATGAGAAGACGGGCCATTTTTACCGCCTGCCTACCGAAGCGGAATGGGCCTACGCCTGCCTCAACGGCCAGGGCTGGGAGCCTGAAACCGAAGAAGAACTGAATGAATACGCCTGGCATTACGACAACAGTTACGAAAAATATCATAAGGTTGGAGAAAAGAAACCCAATCCCTGGGGCCTGTACGACATGCTGGGCAATGTAGCGGAATGGACGCTCGACCAGTACCAGAGCAACTACCTCAAAGCCCTGGAGGAGCACTACGACAATCCCTGGGTAGAGCCGGTGCGCCGCCATTCCCGTACCGTGAAGGGTGGTTCTTACGACAGTTACCCGGAGGACTGCAGCTGCCGGAACCGCCAGAAATCGCTGCCCCTCTGGCAGGCCCGCGACCCGCAGATCCCCAAAAGCGCCTGGTGGAATACCGACTCGCCTTTCGTAGGGTTTCGAATCGTCCGCCCGGAAAAACAGCCCACCCCTGCTGAGGTGGAAGCCTTTTTTGATAAAGCCATTAAAGAGTAGAAATCATGATGAAAGAAGAACTCAACCGCAGATCCTTCGTAAAAAAAACCGGCGCGCTGGCCGGCGGCCTGATACTGGCCCCTTCCATGCTGGCCGCCAGGGCCCACATTGACGGCGATGACGCCATCAAAGTGGCCCTTGTCGGCTGTGGTGGCCGCGGTACCGGCGCTGCCGTACAGGCAATGCTCTCCGGCCAGAACGTAGAACTGGTGGCCATGGCCGATGCTTTCCGCGACCGGCTCGACGAGAGCTATGAGAACATCAGGGCCGAAATGGAGAACAACGAAATTCCTGCCGCGCGGCTCAAGGTGCCGGAGGAACATAAGTTTACCGGTTTTGATGGCTACAAAAAGGCGATCCCCCTCTGCGACGTGGTCATTTTAGCCACGCCCCCCGGCTTCCGCCCCATACATTTCGAGGCCGCTGTGGAGGCCGGCAAACACATTTTCATGGAAAAGCCCGTGGCGGTAGATGCACCGGGAGTGCGGCAAGTACTGGCATCAGCGGAAAAGGCCAAACAGAAAAAACTAAACGTGATCGTAGGCCTGCAACGCCACTACCAAAAGGTATACCAGCGCTGGATAGAAATGCTTCAGGAAGGCGTGATCGGCGAGCTCACCGCCGCCCGCGTGTACTGGAACAGCGGCGGCGTATGGGTACGGCCCCGCGAGAAAGGGCAGGCCGAAATGGAGTACCAGATGCGAAACTGGTACTATTTTAACTGGCTGTGCGGCGACCACATCAACGAACAGCACATCCACAACCTGGATGTCGGCAACTGGGCCATGCAGGCCTATCCGGTACGCGCCCATGGCATGGGCGGCCGGCTGGTGCGCACCGGCAAGGAATACGGCGAGATCTTTGACCACCACACCGTGGAATACGAGTATGCCGATGGCCGCCGCATGTTCAGCCAGTGCCGCCACATGAAGGGTACCCAAAACCGGGTGACGGAAGGTTTCCACGGCACCAACGGCTCGGCTCCGGAACCTGGGCTCATCCTCACCCGCAGCGGTTATGAGCTGTTCAAGCACGACAGCCGGCGCGACCCCAACCCCTATCAGGTAGAGCATGACCTGCTCTTCGCCGCCGTCGCCAAAGGCGATTACCAGTACGCCGATGTGGAAAACGCCGCCAAAAGCACGCTGACGGCCCTCATGGGCCGCATGGCCACCTACTCCGGCCAGATCATCGAATGGGAAGACGCCATGAAGTCTGAGCTCAGCCTCATGCCCGAGCGCTTCGCCTGGGATGCCAACCCACCGGTATTGCCCGATGAGGATGGCTATTATCCGATAGCGGTGCCGGGAGAGACTAAGGTGTTGTAATATGGCCGGCAGAACCGCCTGGCTGGGCTTACTGCTCCTGTTATTCTGCAGGCCGCTCTGGCCTCAGGAGGGCCTGCAGCGTTTCTCCTTTAGCCATCAACAGATGGGAACCCGCTTTCAGGCCATCCTGTATGCCGAAGACAGCCTGCAGGCCCGGGCAGCTGCTCAGGCCGCCTTCGCCCGCATAGACAGCCTGAACGCTTACCTCAGCGACTACCTGCCGGATAGCGAGCTCAGCCTCCTTTCCTCAACCGCTGGCAAGGCAGGCTGGGCGCCGGTGAGCGATGAACTGTGGGCCGTACTCTCCCTCAGCCTGCAGATCGCCGAATATTCGGGAGGCGCCTTCGACCCCACCATCGGGCCGCTGAGTAAACTCTGGCGGCGCGCCTTCCGGCAGGGCGTATTTCCCGATACCAGCCACCTTCGGCAGGCAAGGGAGAAGGTGGGCTTCTCTAAAATACAACTGCAGGCCGGGGAGCAGCAGTTGCGCCTCCCGGCTCCAGGCATGCGGCTCGACCTGGGCGGCATCGCCAAGGGTTATGCCGTGGATGAGGCCGTGAAAGTACTGCAGCAGCATGGGGTCGACAGGATGCTGGTGGATGGGGGCGGCGACCTCTACGCCGGAGCGCCTCCCCCCGGAAAAGCCGGCTGGCGGGTAGCCATCGAGGGAGGTACTACCCAGCTGATCGCCCGGCAGGCCCTGGCCACTTCAGGAGATACCTATCGATATCTGGAATGGGAAGGCCGGCGCTACAGCCACATCATAGACCCCCGAACCGGCCTGGGAGTCAATCACGGCCTGCAGGTGAGTGTGCTGGGCCCCACTTGTGCCCTCGCAGACGCACTGGCTTCCGCCCTGAGTGTGGAACCAGGATTAAAGAAGCAGTTGGAAGAACGTTTCCCGGAAGTAGAGATCGTCATCTTTTCCAATGAACAGGAATAATCATAAAACGCTAATATGAACAGGAGAAAATTCGTACAATCCAGCCTGATGGCTTCCGCCGCCCTGTCGGGGCCGGCGGCCTTCGCCCACTCCTTTGCGCAGGAAGGCAAAGGAGAACCTTTCAAAATGAAATTCGCCCCCCACCTCGGCATGTTCAAACACCATGCCGGGGAAGGCCCCATCGGCCAGCTCGAGTTCATGGCCGATACGGGCTTCAGCGCCTTCGAGGACAACGGGATGAAAAAGCGGGACGCAGAGCTGCAAAA
>CAYVVK010000127.1:0-2189 GCA_964454855.1 uncultured Phaeodactylibacter sp.
CTGAAGCTGCCCGGCCTGACCGGGGGTATTTATTTGCTGAGGGCCTGGGTGGGGGGAAAGGCCTGGGTAGAGCGGGTGGTTATCGGGAAATAGTGGCCTGGATAGGCTATGCCGCAACTTGGGCTATCATATACCTCTCCTTCTTACTCAGAGCAGGATGTGCTTACCTTCCCCAAATGATCAATTACCCACCCGGCAACGTTCTATGTATGATTCGTGTCTGGAAAAGCGTTATACTTAGTCAGGCACGTTATCTACAAAAGGCCCATATGGTAAAAAGCAAGGCACTGCGGTACATTCTGCACTACTTCCTCATCGGACTAGTGAGCCTGCTGCTTATCCTGGGGCTGCTGACCGGGGCGGCCTACTACATTGCCGTGTCCAACCAGGAGCGGGTGCCGGAGCTGGTAAGCAAAGTATGCCGCGAGCAGCTGGGCGCCGAGGCCGATTTTTCGCGCTACCGCTTCCGCTACCTGAAGAACTTTCCCTTTTTATCCCTGACCCTGGAAGATGTCAGCCTGCGCGGGCCCGACTTCGAGCAGCACGGCCGGGAGCTGCTGCGTGTGAAGAAAATGAACGTCGTGTTCCGGCCCTGGAAGATGCTCCGGCGGGATTTTGAAGTGCGCTCGGTCACCATAGACAGCGCGCGGGTACAGCTTTTCCGCTCCAAAGAGGGAGACTACAACGCCAGCTTTCTGAGCCCCGCCCCTGATTCCGTCGGCGCCAGGATCGACAGTGCGGCCTTCAGCTCCATCTTTTCCATTAAAAAAGCCACCCTCAACGGCTTTTTCTTCGACTTTACCGACTCCCTGCGCAACAAGCAGTTTCGTTTCACCATTCGACAGTCCGAACTGGACCTCCGGCAGAGAGGCGACAAGGGCTTGCTGCGCATGCAGGGGGAGTGGTTTTTTCACGAATTGTTATTTAAAGCCGAAAACGGCCCCTATTTTCGGGATACCGAGGCCGAGGCCAGCCTGGCTGTGGAGTTCGACCGCAACCAGCCCATCATAAAACTCATGCCCTCCCGCCTGGTCATTGGCAGGGACAGCATTCAGCTGAACGGCCACCTCAACTTGCGCGACACCGGCTACATCCGCCTGGAGATCGCCAGCCCGGGCATCCTGCTGGAAAACGCCTACCCCTTGCTTGCCGACAACCTGCAGCGGGCCCTTAAGCCCTACACCATCAGCCAGCCTATGCCCGTGCGGGTGCACATCGAAGGGGATCTCATTCCCGGCAAACGGCAACCGCTGGAAGTCGACTTTTCCGCCGACAACACCTACCTGGCCACCAAGGACCTGAGGTTCTCGTCCGTGGAAATGGTGGGCCGTTATACCAACGACTGCGATTCCATACGCCCCATTACAGCGCATACCGACTGCCTGGACATACAGCTGTTGTCGGGCAAACTCTTCGACACCATTCCCATACAGGCCTCCTACCATGCCGAGGACCTGCTCGACCCCATCACCTCTTTCGACGGCATCGTGGAAACTCCGCTGGTGCGGGCCAATCCCTTCCTTCCCACCGGAGAGTTCGCTTTCCGGGGCGGTACGGGGGAACTCGTTTTCAGCTATACCGGCAAACCGGAGGAACTGGTGGACCCCAAAGTAGAAAACCCCAGGATGAAACTGGAAGGCAAGCTGAAGATCCGCAACGCCACCCTGGAATACCTGCCCCGGGGGCTGATCCTCCGGCAGGCCTACGCCGCCCTGCACTTTGATGACAAGGACATCACGATCGAGGATATTCGCCTGCAGCTCGATGATATCCCCTACGAGCTCAATGGCAGGATAAACGGAATTATCCCCACCCTCTTCAATAAGGAAAGCCAGCCCCGGGCCTCGATATGGGCCAGCACCCCTATGCTCGACTTCAGCACTTTCCTGAACAGAAGGGAAAAGGCCGTGAATCCCGCCGAAACTACCAGCCAGATCTCCATTGGGGATGAAGTAGCGCAAAGAATAAAGGCCGTCAGCAACCGCCTGCCCGTGCAGCTGGAAGTAGCGGCCGGAGAAGTGCGCTACCAGAAGCTCTATGCCCGCGATGTGTGGTTCAGCGGCCAGCTGTCGCAACAATGCGAAGGCATGCCCGGCGGTTGCCTGTCCATTGAGAGCCTTACCGGCAAGATCTTCGGCGACATTCCCGTGCATGCGGTGATCACCGTCGGCAATTGGGAGGAGGCTCCG
>CAYVVK010000127.1:2199-4012 GCA_964454855.1 uncultured Phaeodactylibacter sp.
CGAGCCTGAACATGCTGGTGCACCTGAACAGCCCCCTGCGGGCGTTCGCCGACAGGGTGCCGGCCGATAAGATCAAACTGTACGATGGCCAGTTGGCCGTGGAAATGCAATATCAGGGCCTGCTCGATGACTACTCCAGCCTGAGCACTGCCGCCCTGAACGCCAGCCTGAAAGGCAGCGCCAAACTTACCGGCGCTTCCTTCGACTATTTGCCGCGAGGCTACAAGGCGCGAAAGCTGAACGGCCGCTTCCACTTCAATGAGGAGGATCTGTTCATAGACAGCCTTGGGTTATGCCTTAATGAGAATACCCTGGATGCAAAAGGAAAAATAGAAGGCCTCATCCCCTTTGCTTTTGAGCCCGGCCATAAGATACAGGCCCGGCTGGCTGTAAACACCCCTAGCCTGGACCTCAACAACTTTCCGCTGATCAGCCGGGAGAAAAATGAAGTAGTGGGCTCCCGGCCTCCGGATGATAAGATTGCCGCCACTGTACAGTCGGCCATACAGAAGATCGAAGGACAGCTGAAAGTAAAGGCCGATACCCTGCGCTACCGGGACATTCAGCTCAGCAAGGTGGAATTCGACAGCCGCTTCCGCGATGCCTGCCCCGGACAGGGCCCTACAGGCTGTGTGGTGTTCGACTCTCTCTATGCTACCCTGTTTGGCGATACGCCTTTCCGCGCCCGGCTCACTGTGACGAACCTCGCCGACCCTTTCTTCGTGGCCGATACCGAGGTGGAAATGCCTATGGAAAACCTCAACCGCATGTTTCCTCCCGGGCAGTTCCGCTTTGAAGGAGGCATGGCGAAGGTGCAATTTCATTACGAAGGGCAACCACATAAGCATTTCAATGTGAAAGAAGCCATACTGGAGGCGGAGCTCGATGGGGAGGCACAGATCTCCGGGGCCACCATCGAATACAAACCGCGGGGTTACCGGCTGGAAGACATGCAGGCCAGCTTGCAATTTGACGAACACGACCTGTCCATCAAGAAGATGGAGTTGCAACTTAACCGAAACCCCCTTGAGGCCAGTGGCGTCATACATGAGTTTCTGCCCTTTCTTTTCCTGCCGGAGAGAGAGTTGCGCACTTCACTCAGCATTCACTCCCCGAAATTCGATATCGGCAACTTCAAAGCGCCCCAGAACTTTCGGTTGGAAGACCCGGGCCAGGCGCAGGATACCACCGCCCTTACCCGCCTGGTGTACGCCGGCCTGGAGAACATCAGAGCCAACTTTAACATCAGCCTGGATACCGTCACCTACCAGAATTTCAGCGCCCGGCAGGCCACCGGTGAAATCACCATGGCGCCCGGCCAGGCCAGCTTCGAACATACCCGCATGAAACTGGCTGACGGCACCTTCCAACTGAAGGGCAAGATCACTGGCCTGGAGAAAAACGAACCCCGCATCGATATAGAAGCTCAGTTCGACAGTACTGATATCCAAAAGGTCTTTAAAGCCTTCGATGACTTTGGCCAGCAGGAACTCACCCATGAGAATATCGAAGGCCGGCTGTCCGCAGACATCAGCTTTCAGGGGCAGGCCAATGACAATTACGAGATCATTCCGGCCTCCCTGCGCGGCCAGATCGGCCTGCGCATAGAGGACGGCGCACTGATCAACCTGCCCGCTCTGGACTCCATCCGCAGCTTCGTGCTGCGCAACCGCGACCTCAGCCAGGTGGAATTCGCTACGCTGGAAAATACCTTTGAGCTAAAAGGGCAGGATCTGTTCATCAACCAGTTTTTCGTAGTTTCCTCCGTGCTCACCTTCGGCGTGGAAGGCCGCTACTGCCTGGGCGAGGGCAA
>CAYVVK010000127.1:4022-9464 GCA_964454855.1 uncultured Phaeodactylibacter sp.
TACCGATATGCTATTCGAAGTGCCCATCGCCAACCTGTTCCGCCGGGAAGTCGACAAACCCGCCCTGGAAACCCTGCACCAGCGCGGGCCGGGCCTGTCGGTACTACTGCGGGCCACGGAGGAGGAAGGGGCGTTTAATTTTAAGTTATTGCTGTCTCGGAAGCAGTGGGAGAGGGAGTAGTGAGGACATTGCTAAATTGCTAAATGTTAAATTGTTGGATTGTTGGATTGTTGGATAGATAGGGCGGGAAATCCAGAGACAGGGAGGCATGGTGTAAACCCAGCGGCGAAGTGGGAGCTTTCAAAAAATTCTTTATTTTGAGGGGGTTAACCAACAAACTATAGCAAACATGAAAAACACCTATCTCTCCAGCCTCCTGGCCTTAGCCTCGTTAGTGCTCGCCGGGTTTTTATTTCTCAGCTTTCAGCCCTCCAATGCCGGCCTCGCCAAAGCTTTTCTCGACTCTCTGGAGCCAGAACAGAGAGCGAAAGTGATGCTGGACATGGATGACAATCAACGCTACAACTGGCATTTTTTTCCCGGAAGAATGCTTCCCCGGCCCGGAATTACGCTCAAAGAGCGACGAGTTTCTCATTGAATTTGACAACACCCAGAATAAGGCCAACCACATCCATGCCGTATGGCGGGACTTTGACGGCGACTTCGGGCGCGGCCTGATCCGGGAGCATTATCAGCATTCGGGGCATCATTGAGGTGGCGGGTAGTTATAGGGTATCAGCTATTGTCAGGTAACAGATGTCAGCCATACTGGAGATGTCTGCCATCAGGAACTTGCGGAGAAAATAAGTGTTGTATTGTTGAGGCTTCGCGCAAAAAAGCCTAAATTGAAGTAAATTAACGAGATCCTTAAATGTATAGCCCGATAAATATTGCGAAGTACTTTTTGTTGAGGGGCCGGGAGGAAGGAATCCCCATTTCTCTGATAAAGCTCCAGAAGCTGCTCTATTTCGCACATGGATGGCACCTGGCGATGTTTGACAAGCCGCTCTTATCCGAAAAGGTGCAGGCCTGGAAGTACGGGCCGATCATTCCTTCTCTGTATGAGTTGTACATCAGGTTCGGCAATGAGCCCATCAACACGGAGGGCCTTACCCTCAACGGTTTTCGGCCCGGCGAAAAGCTTATCAACTTCCTCGATTTTGTATGGGAAGTGTATAAAAATTACTCTCCTACAGAACTTTCCACCCTCACTCACGTCGGCGAATCCCCCTGGGAAAAGGCCATCGCCGACAATGAAGGCCTGGCCGGGCTCAACCAGCCTATAGATGATGAGTTGATCAAAGATTACTTCCGGCGGGAATACCTGGAAGATTCTCCCGCCGATTCTGCCAAACTTTTCTAAAGCCATGGAGCCGGACAAAGGCGATAACCAGGAAAAATTCAGGAAGGAGACCAGTGAAAAGTCAAAACGGCTGCTTGGCAGTGCTGCCGGTGATGAAAAAGCATTTTCCAAACTGGAAGAAAGGGATGTTGAGCTCGATGCGGAACGGGCCCGGCTGGAGATCGCCAGCTTTCGGCAGGATATCGAGGAGCGGAAAAAATTTGCGCTTTGGGTGTTTCTCATGGTGGCCATCTGGCTGCTGCTGATCCTTGTTATCATCTTCCTGCTTGGCTTTGGCCTTATCAAACTTTCAGACAGTGTTGTCATCAGCCTGGTCGGCGCCACTACCGTGAATGTGACGGCTTTTTTCCTGGCTGTTACGCGTTATCTTTTTCCGGCGAATTCCAAGTAAGAGAAGATCAGAGCGGGCAGCCCTACTGAAAATGACTGCCCTTATCATCCTACAGCTCATCGAGTTCTTTTTCTATCTCTGCCGTGACCACCGGCCCCAGCTCAAACGAAGCTTCCAGCGCGGCATCCAGCTGCTGCCGGGCCTTTTGCTTTTTACCACTTCCCTTCAGAATGATACCCGACCGGTATAAGGCCACCGGCTCGCCGGTCTGCCCGAGCACGTGCTTTTCCAGTATGTCCACAGCTTTGGCTTGTTCTCCCTTTTGGAAGGCAGCCCAGGCCAGGAGGTTGTATGACATCGGATGGGGGCGTTCCGCCACCTCCGCCCGGGCGATCTTCAGCGCTTCGGATTTACCGGCAATGGTGGCAGTGTAGCTTTTGTACATGTTCCCATAGCTGCCTTTGGAGGCTTCCGCTAAGAAAAATTCTTCGTACTGCTGTTTCTTTTTGAGGTTCCCCTCATAGGCGGCAATTTCCGCCAGAAACAGATCGTAATCCGGAAGGAGATGTACGGATTTCAAAAAAGCCAGGATGCGTTTGGCCTCTGCGGTATTCTTATCATAGGAAAAAGCGATCCAGGCGATGCCTTTCAGAGAATGCAGATCAGCGGGATTGCGGCGCAGGGCCTCCAGATAGGTACGGTAAGATTTTCCCACCTTTCCCTGATGGCCGTACATATCGCCTAGGTTGGAGAGCGACCAGTTGATCAACTTCGCAGAGCCGGAAGTTTCTGCCAGCACCAATGCTTCTTCCATGCTTTGGACGGCATCATCCAGCGCGTCTGACTGATCCTGAAGTTTAGAGGCGCGGACGAGGTAGTCGAAGTGCGAACGGGAGGCGATGTCCTCCAGCAAAAGTTCCGCTTCCAGGCGCTGCCCTCTTTCCAGCAGTACATCCGCCAGCATTAGAGTAGACGAAAATTTCTCATCGCCAATTTTATGGGCTTCCCGGATATAATGCTCCGCTTCCCGGAATGCGTGGCGGGTAATGGCATTGGCAGCCAGTGATTGCAGGACGCCCACCTGATTGGGAATACGGGCGTTGACGCTTTCCAGCAGGCTGTCAGAGCGGTGCAATTGCCTGATGTCTCCGGAGAGCTTAAAATCAGCAGCGTACAGGCCGGCGAGTTTCTTCTGGAAAACAAAATTGCCAGGGCTGTTTTCCAGCTTCTGCTCCCAGAACCGGGCCTGAGCGCCAAGTTTTTCTTCTTCTTTCTTGAGGTATTCTTCGGTTAGGCATTTTTCATAGTCGGCGGCTCGCGCCACGTCGGCTTTGGAGTAGAAATAGAATATGCCGATGGCGGCCGCCAGAGCAGCAAATATGGATAGGATCGTTGCATTTTTCATAATGTGGGATTGGTTTTGAATTTGTCGCTTAATGCGGGATAAAAAAACAGCACGGCTGGCGGCCACAAGGCCCTGGCAAAGCATAGCTTTTGTCATGAGCCGATGGCCGCCAGCCGCTACTGTATACTGCCTACTGTACACTGCCTAATGTACACTGCCTACTGTACACTGCCTAATGTACACTGCCTACTGTACACTGCCTACTGTACACTGCCTAATGTACACTGCCTAATGTACACTGCCTAATGCGGCGTGGCCAGATAAGGGAAAGTATTCAGGAATGTCTTATCGTTGCTGTCCACGTTATCGTCCGTCAGGCCGGGGTTGCCGGTGCCTTCCGGGCCGCCGAAGATCAGCAGCAGTTCGGTGCTGATCACGTCATCGGCGAGAGCCCGTCCGGTGAGTACGTTGGTGCCGTCGAAAAAGGTCGTTTTACCTTCAGTAGCGACGGTCAACACATCAGTAGCCAGTACGCTGGTGAATGTCATAGCATCCAGCCCCAGCGCGTTGGCCGTATAATTGGGGTTCAGCGCCAGCAGTTTATCCTCAAATTTAGAGGCGAAAGCAGCCCCCTGCTTGGAGGGAGTCGTGGTATTGAAGGCGTCCTTATCGCCCATGCTGACGAATACCGTGTTGATGGCCGGGCGGGCCATTTGGTCTTCCTGCATGTAAGTGGCGGTTTCGTCAATTACGATATCATCGCCATCGTCGTCGCAGGAGGTGAAAAGTAAGGAAAAAGCGATCGTGGCTAAAAAGCCAAATTTCAATATATTCTTCATGGTTAAAGTTAATTTTTGATATTCAATACCCTACCAGGGGAATCGGGTGGATTCCATCAGCTGGTGGTGTACTAAAAACTGGGAATTCTAAATGGGAAGGGAAGTGCGGCTTAGATCTTTCTCTTGGATTCTACCCAGGTATTGAGGGTTTCGGCAGTACCGAGCATGGCTTTGGGTACTTCTATTACTACCGACATGACGTTGGTGCCGGCAAAAGTATCGGTACCAGGGTCATTAAAACTGCTGGCATTGCCGGCAATGATCTCATTGTACTGAGTAAAGTCAAAAAAGAAGGGGTCGTCACGTGGGCCGGCAAACACTTTCATGCCTTTGCCTTCGCCGATCATGGCTGTTTCATTGTACTGGGTGATCTCGGCTTCTATCCGCTCACCGCTGGTTTCCGCCATGCTTGTCAGGCCAGTTTGAGAGGGTTTTACCGGGCCGTACACCTGTACCTTGCCATCCTTAAAAAAAGCCTGGATAACGAGGTCTTCCACGGCGTCGCCGGTGTTGTCGATATTGAATTCCACCATGACATTTTCATCGAAAGTGGCACTGCCAGTCGCCGCAGGGTCCATCAGGCCTTGCAGGTTGGCCACAAAGACCATATTGTCGTTGTCTTCGGGGCTCTGGAAAGCGTAGTAGTCGGTAATATCTGAACTGGTGGAGGCGACAGCGGGCGCGTCGATGTGGTCGGCAGCCCATACAATTCCTACGGCGGCGGCCATAAGGGCAAGGGCCGTAAGCAATACATTCTTCGTCTTCATACTAAAGCGTTGTGGTTAAGATTAAATAACTTATTACACTTGTAGGTACGAAGACGGCCCGGGGGGGTGGATTAAAAAAAAGTGTTTTTTTTAAAATTTTCTACCCACAGGGGAAAAAATAAACCGCGGATGAGCGATCATTACTCGGAGCAGCTCATAATCTTCAAACCGGCGAGCATCCGCATGATCCGCGTCATCCGCGTTCCCTATTCTTTACTTCGGCACCTCATTCGGGTTCAGCAGGTCGTAGAACTGATCCAGCTTCGGCAGAATGATGATGCGGGTACGGCGGTTGGTGGCGCGGCCCTCGGCGGTAGCGTTGCTGGCCAGGGCATTGTACTCTCCGCGGCCGGCGGCGATCAGGCGGTTGGGGTCTACGCCGTGTACTTCCTGCAGGGTGCGGGCTACGGAGGTGGCGCGCATCACGCTCAGGTCCCAGTTGTCTCTCAGGCAGGAGGTCTTGATCGGCTGGTTGTCGGTGTAGCCTTCGATCATGACTTCCAGGTTGGGGCGCGACTGAATGATCTGGGCGATCTTCCCCAGTACCTCATTGGCCCGGGAGGTGATGGTGTAACTACCGGTCTTGTAGAGCATCTTGTCGGAAATATTGACGAAGACCACGGTCTTGTCGACCTTTACTTCTACATCCTCGTCCTCGATGCCTTCGCTGAGCACGCTCTTCAGGTTGACGGCCAGGGCCAGGTTGATGGAGTCGGCCCGGGTCTTGGCGGCCTGTAGGAGGCGGATGTATTTGTCCTTTTTCTCAAGCTGGGAAAGGGTTTCTTTAATGTTATCG
>CAYVVK010000127.1:9474-12259 GCA_964454855.1 uncultured Phaeodactylibacter sp.
CGGACTGAGACAGGGTGGTCAGGCCTTCCACCTGCGAAAGTTGTTTGTCGCGCTGCTTTCTGAGGTCAGCGAGCTGGTCGCGAAGGTCAACGAGCTGTTCTTCGCGCAATTGTGCGCTGTTCTGAAGCGAGCGGATCTGGCCTTCCAGGCGGGTATTCTCCTGCTGGCAGGCCGACAAGCGGTTCATGTAGTCGTTCAGGCTTTCGCCGCACTTGCCCAGGTCCTTATTGGCCGCTTCCAGTTCGGTTTGCAGCATGGAATATTGTTTTTTGCTGACGCAGGAAGTGGAAAACAGGGCGATGGCCAGGCAAAATAGAAAACAGAGTTTTACGGTTTGATTCATAGGTGAATGATTTTTTAAAAAATTAGGATTACGACAAAATAACGAATGAGACCCGTAAGTGGTACGGCTGGGGTATTTTTTTCTTCCTCCCGGCCGTATTGGCCGACGGGCTGCGGACTCAGAGGCAGCGTTTTTCTTACCTCTCTGGTAAAGGAGTGCCCTGCTTCTCCCGCTTGTAATCACAGCTACCTTTGGGATTTAAAAAAGGCAGGCCTTTCCTTTTATTCCAAAAAGCCTTATCTTAAACGTCCGGATTTTAGAAAAATGCCTGGGCGCTTTCCTTCCCCGGGATTCTCCTCACCCGATTTTGGCCAACCGTAGGTTTTCCTTGCTTAGCCGATCCAACTGAGCTGCTATGCCCCAAAAACTCGACAAGATATTCAACCCCCGGACGATAGCTGTCATCGGGGCCTCCAACCGGCCGCACACCATTGGTTATGCGCTGGTCAATAACCTCATCGGAAAGGGTTATCCTGGGACGGTTTATCCCGTCAACCTGAACGAATACAGCATTCAGGGTGTGCGCTGTTATTCACAGGTAGGAGACATCAGCGACCCGGTCGACCTGGCCATTATCGCCATTCCGGCGCCAGGAGTAGCGGAAGTGGTGCGCCAGTGTGGCGAAGCCGGCGTGGGCGGAGCGGTGGTCATCAGCGCCGGCTTCACCGAACGAGGCAGCGAGGGGCAGGCGCTGAGTGAGGACATTCTGTGCGCCGCCAGGCCCTACGGCTTTGAGGGCAAAGGCAAGGTGCCGCTCTATCACTTCCCAGAAAGTGCGGTAGATGTTTTCCTGAAAATGTACCAGTATACCAAGAACATCGAGTTGCTGTACGAAACGCCCTCCACCATACCGGCGGAGTTCTCTCCGGATGTAGAATTGGCACGCTGCCTGCTCGATCGCGCCATACAGGCCGGGCGAGAGCAACTCACGGAGATCGAAGCCAAGGAATTGTTGCGCCTTTACAACATGCCCGTCACTCAGTCACAACTGGCCAAATCGCCTGCCGAGGCCATCCACCTGGCCAATGAGATCGGCTATCCCGTAGTACTAAAGATCGTCTCGCCGGATATCGGCCTGAAAACCGACATCGGCGGGGTGGAGCTCGACATTCGGAGCAACAAAGCCGTGGAAGAAGCTTTCGCGGCCATCAACCGCCGGGTAATGGAAAAATGCCCCAGGGCCCACATCTTTGGCATTACCGTGGAGCCCATGATCCATAAGCGCTACGAGCTGCTGATCGGCGCCAAAAAGGACCCCATCTTCGGGCCGGTCATCGTCTTCGGCATGGGGGGCGTGGCAGTAGAAGTTTTCCGGGATTGGAACATTGGCCTGCCGCCGCTCAATATGACGCTTGCCCTTCGCATCATCGAAGGCACCAGGGTATATAAACTACTGCGGGGATACCGCGGCATTCCCCAGGCCGACATCCGCGCCATACAATTCACGCTGTATAAATTTGCCTACCTCGTCATGGACTGTCCGCAGATCAGGGAGATCGACATCAACCCCTTCGTAGTGGATGAGAACGGCGGTATCGTGCTGGATGCCTATGTCATCCTCGACCGTGAGTTCCAGCCCGTCAGAGAACGGCCGTACAGCCACCTGGTCATCTCGCCCTACCCCAAACAGTATGTCCGCCCGTTCACCCTCGCCAACGGCCAGCCCGCCCTGCTGCGCCCCATCCGCCCCGAAGACGAACCCCTGGAAGCAGAGATGATCGCCAGTTTCTCACAGCAGACGCGCTACTTCCGGTTCTTCGGCGCGATGTCCGCAGCCGCTTCCAAAGAACTCCTCAAGCGCTCTACTCAGATCGACTACGACCGGGAGATCGCCATTATCGCCGAAGTGGAAGAAAGGGGCAGAAAAAAAATGGCCGGCGAGGCCCGCCTCCTCGCCGATGCCGACAACGAAGCGGCCGAATTCGCCATCGTAGTGGCCGACCCCTGGCAAAAACAGGGCCTGGGCGGAAAGCTCACGGATTATATCATTGAGGTCGCCGCCGAGCGCGGCATCCGCAGGATCTACGCCAGCGTACTAAAGGCCAACCGCGTGATGGTCCATATGTTCTCCCAGCGGGGTTTCCAGCTGCGTTCGGAAGACCTGACGACCTACTATGCGGAGTTGGAGGTTGATTGCCGCTAGGCGGCTACAGTCCGCCCAGCGGCTTGGTTGATTTTCTATGCCTAAATTCCCTATATTTGGGATCATTGAAAAAACCCGATTGTAAAACGATTATCATGAACAAAAAGCTTATCCTCCCCCTGGCCACCCTGCTGCTTACCGCCGCACTGCTGGCCTTTACCTCCTACGAAAACAAAAATGCCAAAGCCGAAGAAGAGGTCAAGGAGCTGATCCTCCGGTCTTACGTCAACGGCGCCTTCAATACCCTAGTGCTTTGGGAGTGAATTAATTGACAGGTAGTTGGTGTTATAATAGATTGA